>NZ_FYBH01000154.1 GCF_900185595.1 Calothrix rhizosoleniae SC01 | reverse complement strand
TCCAAACTTTGACTTGCTTATCAATACAATTGCCTGTCCGGATCTTAAACGAGAATCATTACTAGCTGCAGCTAGATTGGTGGATCGCTATCCTCATATTCCAGTAATTAATGATCCCCGTCGTGTCCTGGAAACAACTCGTGAGCGCAACTCCCTGCGCCTGAACATGATTCCAGGGATTTGCTTCCCAAAAACGGAAAAAGTCTGGTGGGACGGAATTTCATTGGATCTGATCGCTAAAGAGATAATTGGTTTGGGCTTTGTCTTTCCCATGATTATCCGTCAAGTCGGTACGCAAACTGGAAGCAGTGTTGCTCTGGTTAAAAGTGAGCAAGCACTCCGCGCTCATTTTCAGAAGAGTTCTGCAAACAAGGAGTATTACGTTATCCAGTTCAAGGACTGCCGTAAGTTTCAGAATGTTAATGTTTACAACAAGACAAGAGTATTTTTCATTGATCGCAATTTTTATCCAGTAGCTCATCTATTCAACGATTCCTGGAATATTCACTCTGGTGATCGCTATAGCCTCATGGATAAGGCTCCTTGGACACAGTATGAGGAGAAGTCTTTTCTCAACAATCCACTGAGTTATCTGGGTAGCGAAAATTTTAATAAACTATGCAAAATTCGTGACTTGATTGGTCTTGATTTCTTCGGGATTGACTTTACAATCCTCCCGGATGGCAAATTATTTATCTTTGAACTCAATGCAGCAATGCGACATAATTTTGATCATGCGAAGAATTTCCCTTACACTGAACCCCACCTAAAGCGGATATCTGAGGCTTTCGACACTATGGTGCAACGCCGTCTTAAGGCTCAGTAAAGAAGGTTTCGTTGCAAAAAATAAAGCTATTGATTAGTTAAATCAATGTTTCTTCCCCCACTAGACTTTTTATGAAAGTTTCTTCCAGTTTTCAGGAATTCTCAAAGTAGTTGAAAAGTGTTTGGCGATCGCAATTGTCTAATTGGGGAGATTGGATTGATTTGAGCAAATCCATGATCATTTATTGTAAAAAAAAGCAATTTCCTTGTCTTTGAGGGCTGCAAAACCGGCTTCTACAAGTTTTTGGTTTAGTTCTGTTTGAGAAATATGTTTTGCTCCAATTCTGACAATACGCGATCGCATGGTATTAGAAACGCCACTACGCTGTCTATTGGCTTCTAATCCCATTACCTGTTTATAAAGCTCTAGTTTGACTGGGGGAATGGGTGAGCCATCGAAATCGATGCCTGATGCGATCGCTTGATCAATAGCATCAGCACCTTTATTGTTGGATTTTACTCGATTGGTATCAGCACTCATGACAGTTTCTGCAATTGTATTTCCTATCTCATACTGAATTTTACCAGGCTGTGAGTAGCCCCAATCAAAAAAAATGACTCTGAATAAAATACCGTATTTATGCGTATACGCTTGTCACTTTTAGCTCTTTTAGTTTAATCTCAAATTAATTAGCTAGCAATTCGGTGGTATCATGCATAATTCTTATACTTCGGATCGAGATAATCAGTTACTCCAAAAATCACTGACTAATAAAATTATTGATAATTATTTTGATAACACAGAAAGCTGGCTACGAGCTATTTTAAGGATGTGTGTTTTCTCCATCACTCATCTAGAGGGAGAACCAGTATTTATGGTGGGATGTCCAAATCAAGCGGTAGCAAAACGTCTCAGTCGGAAAATTTATCCGTTTCAAGGTATCGTATATTATTTGACCAATAATTTTAGTACAAGCGATCGCTCCCTATTTTGCTATCAACAACGTCTTAGTGGTGATTGGCACTGTTTTGATACTGATACTGGTTGTTGGATAAGTTTGACTCATTTACAAAATTCTACAGCTTCCAATGAGTAGTTGGTTGATATTAAATAACCCGAGTTTGGGTTAAGGAAACTGCGACATATGGGTAGGGGCACGGCATCGGTCAATCTTTCAATATATAAAAGTATCTTACTGGTACCGTGCCCTTACGAAGAATTTATATATTACAAACATTATTTGAATTGGTATTGTTCTGAAAAAACGATTATATATAAAACAGTAAGGCTTTGAAATTTTAAGGGATAATCATTTCTTACTTTAATCTGAATTCAGGTTATCAAAGCCCAGTTAATTTTTGCCTTAATCTTCTATGTGGGTTAATCGCTGATTACCATCAACCAAAAGGACTTTAACCCAATCTGCTTAACCAAAACTCAGTTTAAATACCTATGATTGTTTGCGAATAATCAAACCGCCTACAAATGCACCTAAAATAGTCCCAGTCCAGACTCCTGTAGTACTTCCTTGCCAGGTTGCTCCTGGTATTACCCAAACTTGGCAAATTTGTTTCCTACCCCAACCTTGTTGTTGACATTGCTGTTGATGGAGCCTGGAGGTAATTTGTCCACCCAAAAAACCCCCAGACAAGCCAGCTAACCATGCTAAAGAAGTACAAATAAGAACTTTATTTTTCATCACCAGCTTTGAGGAAGTGTGGGAAGTGTGGGAAGTGTGGGGAGATGAAATAACTAACTAGCAACTAGCAACTAGCAACCATCACTCCATCACTCCATCACTCATCAACCCGTATTCCTCATCCCAGCAGCAATACCATTAATTGTCAACAATGCTCCCCGCAGTAACTCCCCTTTACTATAACGAGAGTGAATGACCCCAGATGTTGCCATATTACGTGACTCCCGTAGGCGTTTGAGTAAGGTCACTTGAATAAAACCTAGGGGGACAATAGTACCATTACGTAACTGTACTGACCTTTGTAAAACTGGATCCCCATCTAGGAGTGTTTGATTACCAGTGATTTGTAATACTAAATCCCTGGTGAGATAAAATTCATCGACAATTTGCTCAAAAACCTTCTCAAATCTGGGCTTATCTTCTGGTTGAGATAATTCTTCCACATAGCGACTTGCCATTTGTAAGTCTACCTTGGCTAGGGTCATTTCCGCTTTGGAAATCACCATTTTGAAAAATGGCCATTTGACGTAGAAATACCGCAGTAATTTCAGGTGTTCTTCTGGTTGTAACTGCACAAATTCTTGTAAGGCTGTACCAATTCCGTACCAAGAAGGCAGTAATACCCTTGTTTGTGTCCAGCTAAATACCCAGGGAATTGCCCGCAGACTGCTCAATCCTTTCTTCCCAGAAGGACGACGAGCTGGACGAGAACTGATTTGTAATTGGCTAATTTCCTCAATGGGGGTAACTTGATGAAAAAAGTCAATGAAATCCGGTTGCTCGTAAATTAAGGCTCGATAATGACTCCGCGATCGCGCTGCTAATTCTTCTAGTATGTCATTCCATGGTTCAATATCATCAAAACCAGTGCGTAGTAAGCTCGCTTGAATGACGGCTGTGGTAATTGTTTCTAGGTTGTATAGTGCTAAATCCCGGAGGGAATATTTAGAAGCTAACACTTCTCCCTGTTCAGTAATTTTGATGCGTCCATTGATACTATGACCTGGTTGAGCCAAAATCGCCTCGTAAGCGGGACCACCTCCCCGTCCCACAGAACCACCCCTACCATGAAAAATTCTCAGGTTTAAGTCATATTCTTCAGCGATTTTTTGCAGGGATTTTTGAGCTTTGTGAATTTCCCAGTTACTGCTTAAAAAGCCGGAGTCTTTGTTGCTGTCGGAATACCCCAACATTACTTCTTGGAGGTTGGGAGTCAGAGGAATAGAAGATATACTCTGTCCAGATGGCTCAACTTTTTCATAGCCTCCAGCTAATAAAGCCCGATACAGAGGTAACTCAAATAAATCACGCATCACCTTACGGGAGCGTTGTAAGTCTTCTACAGTCTCAAATAGGGGTACTACCCTAATTGTGCCAATGGCTGTACCAGGATCGTAAAGTCCGGCTTCTTTTGCCAGTAATAAAACTTCTAGGACATCGCTAACTTCCCGGCACATACTAATAATGTAGGTTTGGCAAATATTATTACCAAACTCCTGCTGCAAGGTTTTCAGCATCCGGAAAGTTTCAATCACATCATTGACTTTTTCCGAAAATGGCAGTTGTGTAGGAATTAAGGGGCGACGAGTTTGCAACTCCTCCACTAACCAAGCTACTCTTTCAGCTTCAGACAATTCGTCGTATGGTTTTTGGTGAATTCCCAGGTATGCCAAAACTTCATTAATGGTATCTGAGTGACGGGATGATTCTTGGCGAATGTCTAATTGAGTCAGGTGAAAGCTAAAAATTTCGACTTGGGAAATCAAATTATCTAATTGCTGACAGCTTAAGCCTGTTTCGCTGAGATTGTGCTGTATTAAGCGTAGTTCAGCTAAAAATTCTTCTCCAGAGTGGTAAATTGGTGGTTGTTCACCTTTGGGAACTTCATTTTTAGACAGAATTTGGTTGCGAGCCCGAGTATTTTCCAATCGCTTGAGTATGTAAGCTAGTTTCAGGCGATAGGGTTCTTGACGATATCGCAATGACCATTCATCATAAACTTGACTCAACTGGGATTGCTCTATTTCCAACGATTCCAACAAATCTGGCAGTACATCACTCCAATGCATGGAAACGCTCAATAGTTCTATCAACTGCTTCACAGAGGTGATGTATTTATCTAGCACAATATTGCGTTGATAGCAAGCTGTTTGCCAAGTAATGGCTGGTGTTACTGATGGATTCCCATCACGATCGCCACCAACCCAGGAGCCAAATTTACAGAAATTCTTATTTGGTGGTTCTAGCCAAGGGAAGGTTTTATGCAAGGTATGTACAAACCGTTGATAAAGGTGGGGAATCCCTTCAAATAAGACTTCTTGAAAATAGTGTAAGGAATAATCCACTTCATCCAACACAGTGGGTTTAAACTGGTGTAGTTCGTCAGTGCGCCACCACAGGCGAATTTCTTCTACTAATTTGGAGCGAATTTTTTCTGCTTCCAAATTGTATAGTTCTCCACCACTACCAGTGCGTTTTTCCATCCCATCCAATTCTTGCAGTGATTGAACGACTCTTCTTTGTTTCCCGCGAATGGTATGGCGGACTATTTCTGTGGGGTGAGCTGTAAATACTAGTTGTACATCCAGCTGAGAAATGAGTCGTTGAATTTGTTGGGGTGGTACATTCAACTGGAATAATTGGGGAAATAAGGCAGCAAGAGTACCTTTCTGTTGATCATTAGGTCTTGCTTGCCAACTTTTATGGAGTAAGTCCGCACCTAAACCACTGTTAACAGGACTTGTTTGTGACTGTGGGGATGGGAAAATATTAGGTAAGGCTGACTGATTATCTACTTCGGTATCTTCTTCATAACGATGTAATTGCTGCCGTTGCTCGTAGTCCTGTTCTATGATGTTGATCAACTGAAAATAAAGTGCAAAAGCCCGAGCAGCTCTAATGGCTTCATTGATATTTAATTGTTCGATCAACTTAAAGGCAGAAGCGGCTTGTTCCTTAGTTGCTTGTCCTTCTGGTGAACACGAATCCCGTAATTGGCGCAGAAGATCCACCATTTTTTGACCGCATTCTTGTCGGAGAACGGACTCCCATAATTCTTCCATTACCTGGAGGCGATGGCGTAAAAATAAATCAGATGCAGGGTAGATATTCACAGCCCGACCAAAAGAGTATAAAAGGGAACTCATATTCCTAATATTCTGGTTAATTCAGATTAATGGTGTTGATGATTTTTTGTTTTACAGTTAAAGTTCATAGCAAAGTCTAAAAATCACCATAATTGATTTTGATATGTATAATTTTTAACTTATTCTTGGAGGTTTGATGGTTCGGGAAAATTGAGTATGGGCAAACGTTCACCTCGAAACAATTCTTCGCTAGCTGTTCCCAGGGCAATAAATGTCTCACTGGTTGCCTTTGTGGCGACTAACAGCGCCATGGTAGATACTGTACCCAATTGTAGTAGGAAAGATTGGGGAATCTGAAACAGTAATAATTCTAGTCCTGAATGATCTGATGGATTATGGGTAGATTGTGACATCGTTAAGAACAATTTTGTGGGCAAGTTAATGAAAAAAAAGTCAAAATTTAGTAACAGTTTAATCAACCAAAGGAATAAAACTATGTTTCATGAGTTTAACGCTGCAACAGCCTAGGAAATTAATGATACAAATGCAAAATTAAACGCTCAATACTATAGTTCTAGTTTACAAGTCTAAAACCCCTCCCCAATAAAAGTTCTTTGCCAAACAGTTAATTGCCCATGAAAATAGTATTACCAGATAGCCAGGAATCCTTAGTGCAATGGATTAGCCAAGCAACAGGTATTAGCACCTTTGGGGTCAAAGTCCGATTGCGGGGAAATGACTTACATATTCTGTGTGAAAGTGTAGATTGTCCCCAACGTTGGCATACACTGTCTGATTTACTACAGGCACTGCAACAAACCGATTTAGATGTTCTCACGAACCGGGAACAATCCTCAATATACCAAGTATTTGTCTATGGTAGAAAAAAAGGGGAGGTAAGACCTCAATGGTGTCATCGTGTTTATTTAAATCAACTAGAGAGGCATTTAGAACAGGTAAATCAAATTCTACTTGCCGATACTTCAGAACTGAGCCAGCCGCCTGGGGTATTGGTTGTCTCGAATGAAAGTTTAGCACGGCAAGGAGATCCAGATGCGATCGCTCGTTATTTGAGCGAAACTTTAAGTAATTTGGGTGTGGCTGTACAGGTACAGGTGAAGCCGCAGAATTCTACAGATACAGAAAATAGTGCTTCCCCGTCCAATCGTTTATGGGTGTTTTGTGCTTCTGGCTATACTCCCGATCCTTCTTTAATTGCTGAGCCAGTAGCTCAGAAGTTACGTTCCCTAGAGTTATCTGGCTACCAAGATGCAATCATTGCAGCTCAAGTTCAGGGTGAAAGTCAACCAGACTGGCTGTTGCGAATTGATTTAACCCCACCTGAAGTCATGCTCAAGGAATGGGCAAGATGGGGGGATATGCAAGCGATCACTTCATTATTATCCCAAAAGTTTGCCCAATTCCGCATTAGAATAAATACCTCTTTGCAGGAGTCAATCCTACACATATTTTGCACTCCAATTAATCAAGCCCTGAAAACCGCACTAGCACCGACAAAAGAATTGTGTTTGCGGATAATTAAATCGGAATTAGAAGCGATCGCTCCCCAAGGAATTACAGCTGCTAGTGTATATGGACAACAAACTACCCAAAGCCAACCGGAATGGGTTGATTGGCTGAACCTTCCAGCCCAGGAGCATGATTCTTTCCAGCCATCAGCATTAGAGTTAGCTGGTAGGGGAGATGAGCCAGCAATTGTATTTTTACTGGAACGTTTGTTAAATCCCAATTTAGATGTTCGTCTGCAAACGGGTGGTTTGCGGGTTATTCTCTTACGTAAAGATGACTTGCTGCACATAATGTGTGACGCACCAGTATGTCCCGGACGCAAACGGGTATGCAAAACCGTTGCCAAGTTTCTCCAACAATTAGCCATTCCTGGAATTGGAGGGGTAAGAATTTATGGACGAAGAGCGGGTAATAAGGAACCTTTTTGGCACTATGGTGTAGATTTCTACAGTCGTCAACGTTTAGTCCCAGAAGCAACCCCAGAATTTGCTGCTACATCTGCCTATGTGGGAGATTTAATACCTATTCCTAATGCGGAACCAGTCATTCGTCCTGATGTTACCAACCAAGAAGTGAAAAACTTTGTTGGTGAGTTGGTACGTGGTTGGGGAAAAAATGGGAAAAATTTACTGTTGAAAACCCAACTTTTTACTGAAATCAACCAACCCCAAGAGAAGATTTCCATAGAGAAAAAACATTGGGTGGGTTTAATTTGGGGTTCTTTAGGACTGTTACTCACTTTTCAAACTGACTTGCTGTTGAGTCAAATGGTGACTCGTTCCTCTTCTTCTAACTCTGTGATTACTCCAGTTTCAGCTTCATCTCTCATATCCAATGCGGAATCATCCCCAGAACCTACAAATAAGGCTTTGTTGCCCAATTCTAGAGATATCCAATCCTCAAAAGAGCAGGTGGCTGGATTTAATTATTCGGTATTTACTAGTAAGGAAGTATCTAAAACAATTAAATTAAAAGCTAGCCCACGGAAAAAGAGTGCGAAAGCAACTGCTACTATCTTGGCTGCACGCAACCGCAAACACAGTTTTAATTCTTGGCAATTAGACGAACAACTGGCACTTTATAGACAAAAGTTAACAATTAAGGGAAAACCGCCACAAGTTTTAATCATCGGCTCTTCCAGGGCGCTTAGGGGTATAGATCCAGTTGCACTTTCTCGGGGATTAGCAACCCAGGGTTACACCGATATTGATGTATTTAATTTTGGTATTAATGGAGCCACAGTCCAAGTAGTTGATTTTATTTTGCGCCATGTATTAAAGCCTACAGAACTACCAAAATTGATGATTTGGGCAGATGGCTCTCGTGCTTTTAATAGTGGTCGGGAAGATGCTACATTCAAAGCGATCGCATCGTCTCCTGGATACAAGCATGTATTACAACAATCAGCCGCTACTCCCAATCAAAGTTTATGGGTAAATAATTCTCACCCAGCAAGCAACAATAAATTTAATCCTCAGGGTTATACCAGTATAAATGAGTCTTTAAATCAAGTTGTAGCAGAATTTTCTGCAACCTATCAAAACCGCGATCAATTAAAACAAGCATTAAATCAAACTCTGAGTTCTTTACCTGTAATTAAAACATTATCTTCACAGAATCAATCTTCCGTGGATGTCAATAAACAAACAGAACCCCAGCTAGTTGATTTTGATGGTTTTTTACCTTTATCGAAACGTTTTAATCCCTCTGAATATTATCAAAAGCATCCAAAAGTTAGTGGGACTTATGATAACGATTACCAATCTTTTCGACTATTAGGTATTCAAGATGCAGCATTACAATCAGTTCTCAATTTCTCCCAACAAGAGAAAATTACTATTGTGTTTGTCAATATGCCTCTTAGTCAAGAATATTTAGACCCAGTTCGCACTAAATACGAGCAAGAATTTCAACAATATATGTTAAGCTTTGTTGCCCACCCAAATTTTGTTTACAGAGACCTGAGTCAATTATGGCCAAAGGGTTATGACTTTTTCTCTGACCCCAGCCATCTTAACCGTTATGGTGCCTATGAAGTCTCGAAAAAATTAGCTCATGATCCCATGATTCCTTGGCGGAAAAATTAATTTATAGACTCGGTTCCTGGCTTTTAATTCTAATTCCTAATTCTTAAATCTTACGGATAAAATTCTTAGCTTGAGTATTTAAATGAATTTTATATCTCTTTTGTACGGTGTATTTTTACTGAGTTCTCTGGGCATTTATTGGTCTATAAAAGAAAAAAAATGGAAATATTTTATTATCCTTGTTGCTAGTCTTGTATTTTATGCATCTTTACAGATTTACTATATTCCATTACTGTTAACTCTCATTTTTCTGAATTTCCGTTTAGGAAAAGAGTTAGGAGAAAATACCAGTCCAGGAAAACATAATTTGGATTGGTGGATGTCTAATGAACAGTGGCAAATTGCCCAATCTGATTGGAATCGCCGCCGTCTAAAAATACTATGGCTAGGTATATGTTTAAATATTTTGCTATTAATTGGTTTTAAATATATTCCTCCATTATTTAACTTTTTTCACAATTATTCCTCTACCAGTAATACTAACCCCTTACAAATAATTGTACCTTTAGGAATTTCATTTTTTACCTTTGAATGCATTGCTTATTTGGTAGATGTTTATCGTGGCGCACCTGCAACCGCAAGCTTACTCCAATTTGCAGCATATAAGTTGTTCTTCGCCAAATTATTATCCGGCCCCATTACTCGATATCATAATTTAGCAACTCAATTCAAAACTATTTCCTTGCCCAGTACAGCAACAGTGTCTGAAGGATTATGGCTGATTGCTAGTGGTGCATTCCAAAAGGCGATTTTAGCAGATTATCTAGGACGTTTTGTGGATTTATGTTTTGGAGATGGAAACTTAGAAAGAGCGGGTAGTACGGATCTATGGTTAGCCATCTTTGCCTATGGTTTGCAATTGTATTTAAATTTTAATGGCTATGTAGATATAGCTCGTGGTAGTGCTTTATTATTTGGGATTGTTTTACCCGAAAATTTTGATTTTCCCTACTTTGCTACTAGTATTGCTGACTTTTGGCGGCGTTGGCATATGACTTTGGGTGATTGGCTACGCAACTATATTTATTTTCCTTTGGGTGGTTCCCGTAGAGGTTTACTTCGCACTTGTACTAACCTCATGATTGTCATGGTAGTTGCTGGAGTTTGGCACGGTGCAGCCTTAGGTTTTGTGGTTTGGGGGGCGTTACACGGTTTCGGGTTGGTAATTCATCGGTTAGTTGATAGTGTGAGCGATCGCTCTGAAAAATGGGACAATTTTTGGCAGCATCCTATAGGAATATTCATTGCTTGGATATTGACCCAATCTCTGGTGTTTATGTCTTGGATTTGGTTCCGCTTACCCAATCTCCAAGATTCTTCTTTAGTAATTCAACGTTTGTGGGGTCATCCTGCTGATATTCAATTTGCTCAAAAGGTTTATTTGGAATCTTTCAATCTCACTCAATCCCACATCACAATATTATTATTAGTTCTGGCATTGGCAATGGCTATGATCTATTTCTGTCATCGTCAACTGAAACTACAGTTTAACTGGCCCGTGAAACTTTTATTTGTCCCCATTAGCCTTTATGCTGTGTGGTTACTCGCTCCTGAAGGAGCTTTACCTTATATTTATTTTGATTTTTGAAACTTGAAACTGCAATTTGAACCCTGAATTTAACCAATAATTCCTTGACGGTACTAACCCCAGGATTTATCAGTGGGTTCAATCCAAAATCCAAAATTGAATGACTTGCGCCCAGCAATATCATGCACCATATCTATCTTCATATTTGTTTACAATAGGCTGTCTTATTTAATATTGAGTAATTGTTTTTAACAAAACTTTATAGAGATTATTGAGATAAAATCTTGTCAATCGATTGAGCATAAAAGCCTATAACAAGGATTGTATCGTTTAAATCATTTATGATTGTTTCCTCCTGAAAATATTGAGTAAAAACAACATATATTAATTATTGTAAATAGAGGTATTTTTTCAGTAAATCCATGTAATTTTAGTTATTACAGGTAAATTTTATTGGATTTATCTGTTTTATTTTCCTAACAATTAAGCACTCATAAAAAATTATGACCACAACCTTACAAAGACGCGAAGGCGGTAATGTCTGGGAGCGGTTTTGTAACTGGATCACCAGTGTTAACAACCGTATATATGTCGGTTGGTTTGGCGTACTGATGATTCCTTGTTTACTAGCTGCTACCACCTGCTTCATCATTGCTTTCATCGCTGCTCCTCCTGTTGACATCGATGGTATCCGTGAGCCAGTTGCAGGTTCCTTACTGTACGGAAACAACATCATCTCTGGTGCAGTTGTACCTTCCTCCAACGCCATTGGTTTACACTTCTACCCCATTTGGGAAGCTGCTTCCTTAGATGAGTGGTTGTACAACGGTGGTCCTTACCAATTGGTAATTTTCCACTTCTTGATCGGTGTATTTTGCTGGTTGGGTCGTCAGTGGGAATTATCTTACCGCTTAGGTATGCGCCCCTGGATCTGCGTTGCTTACAGTGCTCCTGTATCTGCTGCTACCGCAGTATTCTTAATCTACCCTTTAGGTCAAGGTTCCTTCTCTGATGGTATGCCCTTAGGTATCTCTGGTACCTTCAACTTCATGTTGGTATTCCAAGCAGAGCACAACATCTTGATGCACCCCTTCCACCAATTAGGTGTAGCTGGTGTATTCGGTGGTAGCTTGTTCTCTGCGATGCACGGTTCCTTGGTAACTTCTTCCTTAGTTCGTGAAACCACTGAGACTGAATCTCAGAACTATGGTTACAAGTTCGGTCAAGAGGAAGAAACCTACAACATCGTAGCTGCCCACGGTTACTTTGGTCGTCTAATCTTCCAATACGCTTCTTTCAACAACAGCCGTAGCTTACACTTCTTCTTGGGTGCTTGGCCTGTAATTGGTATCTGGTTCACCTCTTTGGGTATCAGTACTATGGCGTTCAATCTGAATGGTTTCAACTTCAACCAGTCTGTAATTGACTCTCAGGGTCGTGTTATCGGTACTTGGGCTGATGTCATCAACCGTTCTAACTTGGGTATGGAAGTAATGCACGAGCGTAATGCTCACAACTTCCCCTTAGATTTAGCTGCTGGTGAGGCTGCTCCTGTTGCTTTAAGTGCTCCTGCAATCAGTGGTTAGGTTCAATCATTAATTTGGAATAATAAAAAAAGCTCTCTGAGAATAGGGAGCTTTTTTTTAAGTAATAAGTAATAGGTGATAAGTAATAAGTAAATTTTTTATTTACCCAAGTGGCGACCCTAATTTAAATTTGCCAATTTCTGCGGAATTGAAAGAAATCTTCGAGAAATTCTTGCCAACCAATATTATTGTTGAATTTTTGTCGTTCCCATAAAATAGATGTTTCTTGGAGTATTTCTGAGAAACTGGGATATATAGGAGATAAATCAGCAAGACGATTTACTTTGATTTTATGAGCGATCGCCAAAGCAATTATATTAATTAATTCTCCTGCTTGGGAACCCAATATAGAACCTCCTAAAATTTCTCCGTTCTGCAATACAATTAATTTACAAATACCTGTAGTTGCATCTTGAATTTGAGCAGTGGCTAAGGTTTTGAAAGGTTGCCGTAATACAATAAATTGATCTTGGCTATATTGCTTTTGCACTCGTGATTCTGTTAAACCCACCTGTGCCACCATGGGATTAGTCAGAACAGCCCAAGGAAGACTGCGATAATTTACTTGTAGCCTGGAGAAAAATAAGGCATTTTGGATGGCAATTCTGGCTTCATAATTGGCAATATTAGTACAAGCAAAACCACCAATTACATCACCACAGCCATAAATACGCCGATTAGTAGTTTGTAGCTTTTGATTTACTAATAGGCGATTGCTACGCCATTTCACCCCTACTGCTGGTAAATTGAGAGATTCAATATTTGGTTTTCCTGGGGTAGCTAATAAGATTTCATCAGCTGCAATGGCTTTGTTTCCTGCTTGTAACCATTTTTGACCGTCAATGCACATTACCTGGGTAACTTGTGTTTCAGTTAATACACATATACCTTCAGCTTCCAACTGTGCTTGAAGCAAAAAGGCTATATCTAAATCCAAGCAGGGCAAGATATAGGAGTAAGGAACAATGAGAGTAACTTGGCAACCTAAATAACTCAAGGTTTGGGATATTTCTATACTTTGGGGAGTCCCACCTATCACTACCCAATGTTTGGGTAATGTGCCTTGTTCAAGAAACTGCCAAATGTTGTTGAGAGTCAGAAAACCTGTTGTTAACAATCCTGTAATTTCTGGGATAGAGCAATTAGAACCAGTCGCAATTACATAGTTACGTGCCCGTAGGAGGCGTTCATTGGCTACAAAAGCTAAATGAGGTGATGCCTGAAATTGACCATTGCCATAGATGATATCAACGCCTTTGGCTGCAAGAATGGTGGGTGAGTGTTGTTCTTCAGCACGCTCTACAACCAGATTGGCAAATAGCATCATGTCTGCCAAAAAATGGGTATGTTTTACGATATCAATACCCAAAGGAGTATTTTTCCAAGGGAATGAATTATTATTTTGTAATTGGAAACCTTGAGCAACTTGCGAAACAGCATAGTGTTTGAGAAAACCGTAACTTGGTTGGGGTTCTACAAGGGCAACTGTAGCTCTTAGCTGAGTGGCTCTGAGGGCAGCATAGCGCCCAGCAGGTGTGCCACCAATAATTACAATATCGTAGTCAATCAATTTTGGATTTTAGATTTTAGATTTTGCGGAAAGTTGCGGTGCGGTGAGTGTAGTGTGGTCTTGGGGGTTTCCCCCATGAACAACTACCGTGCCTCTTTCAGAGGAGCTTCGCTAACGCGTAGCGTCTCCGAAGGAGATACCCGAAGGGGGGTTCCCCCCGTTGAGCAAACTTTTCAAGACGGATTTTAGATTTTGGATTTATTCCACGGATAAATTTTCATTGGGACTGGCTCAAAACGATATGAATTGTACCTCACTCAGATGAAAACGGCTCTATGATATTGCTCAATGCTGTTAATAATAGTTGATTATCGACCGGTGTGCGTACAGCAACCCGAAAAAAACGATCGCCAAGTTCCGGAAAACTCAGACAATCTCGGATCAAGATTTTATATTGCTGGAGTAACTGAAATTGCAGTTTTTTCCCCGATATTTGTGATTTAATCAATAAAAAGTTAGCTGCACTGGGTAAAGGTTGTAATCCTTTGATTTTGGTTAAACCTTGAAATAATTCATCCCTAGCTGGTGGTAGCCATGCCCAAGTTTGTCGTTGAAAATCCCCATCCTCAATTGCAATCATAGCTGCTGTTGCTGCTAATGTATTTACTGACCAAGGATCGCGCCACAATTGCCAGCGTTTTAGACGGTTAGGATGAGCGATCGCATATCCTAATCTTAGTCCAGGAAGACTATAGAACTTAGTTAGCGATCGTAAAATCACTAAATTGGGATAATCCTGCACAAACCCAATCAGGCTTTGTTCCTCTTCTGGGGGCAGAAAATCCATAAATGCTTCATCCACCACCACCAAAGCAAATTTCTTTAAATAAGGGATAATTTGTGAACCCAAAAATAACTTACCCGTCGGGTTGTGGGGATTATTTACTAACAACCCACTTGTCTGGGGAGATTTGGGCGGGAAAGAAAGGGAAGTATGAAGTCCAGGAAAAGTAGAGAGAGCAGCGCTCCACCCTGCACACTCATCAACAAGGGAAAACTCCTGGATATTGGCGTTATATGCCCTGAGGGCTCGGTAATAGTCGCCAAATCCAGGAGTTATGAGTACTGTTGTAGCTAACTCTGCTAGCTCCCTACCTGCCAGAGTGAGTAACTCTGCCGAACCATTTCCCGGCAAAATCCACTCTGGAGGTATTTGATGAAAGTGACTGAGAGCAAGTCTCAGTTCACTGTAATTGGGATCTGGATAATGCCGTAGATTGACCATTTGGGACTCCATAGCCGCTAAAACACTATGAGGTGGTCCCAAAGGGCTGATACTGGCAGAAAAATCCACAATTGCACTAGGGGAACAGCCTACCAGGTTAGCTGCCCAAGCTAAATTTCCCCCGTGTGCAGGTTGCATCATCAAAAAAACTTCTGTAACCCCAACATTTATGATTTTGGGGGTGCAACCTTTTCTCGAAACAATTTACCCGCAGAAAACGCAGGAACTTTGGTTTCTGGAATGATCATTTTTTCATTGGTTTTAGGGTTGCGTCCTTCACGAGCTTTTCTGTCCCGTGATTCAAAAGAGCCAAATCCCACCAGTGTTACTTTATCACCGGAAGAAACAGCTTCTACGATGGCTTCTAAGGCAGCACTGAGGACTGCATCAGCCTGTTTTTTTGTCACACTAGCTTTTTCTGCTACTGCATCAACTAATTCACCTTTATTCATGTCAAAACTCCTGAATAATTGACTCGAGATTGTTAGAGATACCCTTTAAGGCATCTTTCACTTAAACCGTTGTTTATTGGTTTACAAAAGTTACCTTAATGAGTATTTATGCTTAAAAAGCCTGCGATTCCCATCTGATAAACTTTTCAATGAATTATTCTAAGGCGTTGTAGCCAGAAGTGGATAGATGAAACCATTAATTTATATAGATTTCAGGATTTTTTCTTACTAAAGAGTGATTTTTCCCCAAAAAACACCCAAAAAATAGGGAGAAATACTTAGTAAAAACCTCCATATTCACAAGAATAGGAAATGTTAAAGACTTTATAAACAGGAATTAGTTTCTGAATGAAAGCCATTTTCCTCTTTATTTGCAATAGTTGTAGCCGTTGATGTTCAATTAACCAAGCTTCCCAATGAGAATTTATTCCTCAAATTATGTAAATTTTTCCAAAGCTGCTCATATTTGAACTGCGATCGCCACAATTTTCCCAATATTTTTAATCAAAAATTAACAAATGGGGCAGAAACATTTATTTCTACCCCAACCATGAAATATAATTTTTGTCAATTAATTATTTAGGAATCTTCAATCCACCACGCTTTAACATTTGCCTTGCATCTGGACTAGGTTTGTAGTTATAACCATAGGAAGAGCGCTGGGAGTCATCCATGATTTGAGGTGTTAATAATACAATGACTTCATTCCGCGTATTAGTTCTACTAGTACTTCTAAATAAGGAACCAAGCAAGGGAATATCACCTAAGATGGGAATTTTAGATGCTGTGACTCGATCTTGGTCTTGAATAATACCACTGAGAATGAGTGTCTGCCCATCTCGGAGGCGAACCAAACCAGAGTTGAGAGAACGTTCAGATATGAGAATAATTGGTCCTTCGCTTGTATCAGCTTCCCCAGCAGGTGCCTTGAGGCTAGGAGCAACAGACAAGGAGACAAAACCATTGTCGTCAATTTGTTCTACTTTGACACCAACTATTAAACCGACCTCTTGCTTCTCAGGTTTTGTCACTTCATTGGAAGTGTCACTACCGCGAGTAATAGTATTAGATATATTACCTACAACTTCTTCAGTTAATTTGACTGTTGCCTCTTGACCTTCTTGGACTATGAGGGTGGGATCAGTCAGTATCTTGGCATTATTACTGGTGACTTGAGCTTCTAAACTAGCAAGTAAACGTTTAGGAAAATCGATAGCGCTATCAGCTCTTCTACCAAAATTGACAATCGCTCTACCACCATCATTTTGAAAGTAAGTGTCACCAATCCCAAAGGAAAAACTAGTACCAAAATCTTTCGCATTGGTGAGATTGATATCAATTATTTTAATATTGACTGCAACTTGGCGACGACGCACATCTAAATGAGTGAGTTGAGCCATAGCTAAACTAACTAACTTGGGAGAGCCAACCAGAGTCACGGAATTAGTTCTAGTATCTCCTAATGCCTGTAAACCTCGGAGAACAGGAGTTGTATATTTAGATTCAGTTTGCAGAGTTAGAGGTTGAATCTGCTTAATAGTAGTTTCATCTTGTTCTTCAGTCTTAAGATCATCTTCAACTTTCTTGGACTCAACGTTCTTGATTACTCTTTCAACGTTGATGGCACTTTCTGCTCCCATACCTACCAAAAAGTTGAGAGCCACATCAACCTTCACCTGGTTTAGTCGGATATTACGCATGACTATATCTCGGGCTGCATTCGGAAGTTTTGCTCCGACAAAAATAGTTCGTCCATTACGATTAGCTTCTAAACCGCTGAGACGTAATACATAATTAAAAACATCCTGGACAGGCTCATTTTCTATATCTAGAGAGATTGTTCCACTACTATTGGCAGTTGTTGCTTGATCTGTTTGGTTACCATTACTATTAGCACCACCAATATAAGCCAGATTTAATCCCGCAGCCCGAGCCAACAATGATAAAACCTCTCTGACGGGGGCATCCCTTAGTACTAATCTGGGTACTCGTTCTTGAGTTCCTAAATCAATATTGCTAGGAGATGCATCAAGATTAGCAATTGCCATATCTCCTACTGGTGGAGCCACAGCCCTAGGTAAGAAAGGAGGTGCAGGAACCGGAGGTTTAGCAATGCCATCTGTAGGTGCTGTTTTGCCGTCAATGGTCACTTTAGGGTTGGGAACCATGGGCGGTTTGGGAGTCGGGGTTTTGTTTGCTACTGCTGTAGATGGTTGGTTTGATGATGTTTCCCGTGCTGTAATTGAGCTTCCGGGAGTAAAACCGAGGGTAAATTTATTATTCCCTCGCTTTACTGGTTGACTATTGAGAGCATTGTCATTTCCTGCTACCACTAACCTGATACTATTGGCATCTAATTGATTGATGGTGACAAAAGCGATGCCTGGAGCTGGATTTTTTTGACTGAAGTTGTTGCCCTTACCTATTTTTAGTTGGGTATTGATAATATCAGTAACTAAACTTTTACCCCGTTTGGTAGTGAAAATTTGGGGACGAGAACCAGAAGCTGTTTTTAAAATAACCTGAATTCCACCATTATCAGCTGGTTTAAGTTGAACATCTGTAATTTTTGTTACAGCCCATGCAGGTTGAGCCATTAACATTACTAAACCTGCGGTACCCAGTATTATATTTTTACCGTGAATGTGTTTCACAGTTCATTCCTCACAATAGAAAACTTTATAAACAAACATTTTGAGAATAGATACACCCAACATATTTTTCAGAGAGTAAATTAGATTTTAATACTCATTAATTGGATGGGGAGATTTATGTGCTAGAAAAATTATGCCAACTATTTTTTCTGAGTAGTTGATTTTTTTGTCTTTGCGGATTCCTGGGCATTGAGTGGCATTAATACTTGCAACTGGAATGATGTATTAATAGTTGGAGGTTTAAGCAAACTCAGTTTGTCTTCTTCTTCTTTTACCTGATTTTCTCCTCGAGAACGATAATTTTTGACTATTAATAAAGGTTGCAAACGTTCGATATTTCTGAGAATAGATTGAGTCTGTTCAAAAGTACCTACAATATCGATAGTGACAGTACTTTGTTTCAGCTTACCTGTAACCAATGGTCCATAGGAATTATCTTTAATAATTTCTGCTTTTTGATTAACAGGCACAAATTTCTGTAGTTGCGATCGCACGAAATTTGCAGAAGTTTTACTATTACTAGATTCAACTATACGATTCAAATCTAGGAGTAATGTATCTAAAGTGTTTTCATCAGAAAATAACTTTAGCACCTGGATTTTTTGCTTTTTTGCTGATGCTAGTTGATTTTTAACTTCACCAATCTGTCCAATACTGGCTTTCTTTTGATCGATCTGTCCTTGGATGTCGTTTACTTTGGCTCCTTGTTCTTGGAATTTATCCCAAGCTGGCATTACCATATTTAGTAACATATAAGCTGCGCCAGCAATTCCCAAAACCCCCACAAGAATGCCAAGGATTTTAGGTGTGAAAGTAATACCAAAGACAATAGGGAAACTATTTTCTTCCAGTACCTCTTCTGACTCAACAAAATTAAAATCCTCACTTACTGTCATTTTTTAAGGACTCCTGTTTGTTGCAGATTACGAATGCGAGCTACTAATCCCACTGTGCCTTTTTGTTCTAATTCCCTAATTAACTCAGAAGCAGGAATATCACTCATTGTAGACTGAATAGTATATTTAACTAAATCTGGTGTAGCAATTCCTACTTGCTCTCCATTAGAGTATTTTGGTTTTGTTCCTTTAACTAAAATGGCATTAATAATCTTAGTTCCCTCTGATTTCAAAAAACTAGACTTTTGTAAGGTGAGAAGAAAATCATTCACATCATTAAAAGAACGTGCTTTACCGACAATTCGTATACCCCCTGCTGGGTTTGGTGCTGGTTTCCCCTTGACCGCAGGTTCTGGTGGGATTTGATTGATATTCTCAATTTGGACTGCGGCTGGAATACGATCGCGCAAATCTTGCAACATAGCAGACCAAGGACGAATTTGGTCAAAGACACTGACCAAAGCTTGGGTTTCAGCTTGAATTGCTTTAGTTTGTCGCTTAATTTTATTAATGTTGCCGATTTCTGTATCTAACTTCTTGTTTTCTTGTTCCAGTTGTGCTAATTTCTGCTCCAAGTCAGTATTCTTGGCTTGTAAAAACCATAAACTACCACCGACCAAAGCTGGTATACATATTCCTATAGCTAGTCCTGCATAGACTAATGTTAAATCTCCCTCTGGGAGGAGACTCTTTTGGCTTTTTTGCCTAGGGCTATTTTTTTGAAAATCTGGTCGGTCTTGAAGAAAGTTAATGTCTAAACTGTACATTCTGTTACACCTCCCGCATTCCTAAACCAAGTACTACCCCTAAACCAGGACGCTGTACGGTAGGATATTTCTCTTCATCAATTTCTAGGGACAATGATGTCACTGGATCTATCTGGCTTGTAGGTAAACTTAATCTTTGGGTTAATAATTCATCTAATTGCTCCAATCCACCTCCTGAACCTGCTAAGAGAATCTGTGCTACTTCCAAATCTTCAGCTTGATTGAGATAAAAATCGATAGAACGACGTAATTCATCTATGAGTTCTCCCAATACCCTCATCATTGCTGCTAAACCTGGATTCGCAGCAGTCATACCAGTTTTGCCATCTGCTTCTTGACTAGTCTGAGGGATGGTAATTCCCTGCAATAAATCTAAGTCCCTAGAAACAGGCAAATTCATTGCTTTTGCTAAAGCAGTTTGCATTTGCTGAGTACCAATAGGTACTGTGCGTGAAAACTGGGGTACTCCATTGACAATGATGGCAATTTCCGTACTATCAAACTCTATGTCTACTAGCACAATGGCTTCTTGGGGCCCAAATTGTCGAAGTTGCTCTCTGATTGTTCTAATCAGAGCAAAACTATTAATCTCTAAGACATTGATTTGCAATCCTGCTTGCTCAAATGTATTTATATAGGTATCTGTCACCTCCTTACGGGTAGCTACTAATAGTACTTGTACTTTTTCAATGCCATCCTCATCTACAAAATACCCAAGTTTCTGGTAATCGACATCAGCCTCTTCACGGGGATATGGTAAATACAAACCAGCTTCGTGGTTCAGTACCATTTCCCGTAGTTCCTTATCATCTAACTCTGCTGGTACAGGAATAAGACGTACAATAGAATCTCTACCTGTTACAGATGTAGAAACATTGGAAGCACTAATTTTATTATCTGCTAGACCCTGTTGAATCAGTTCCGCCATGGTTGGAGGATCGGCAATTTGACCATCAACAAAAACTCCTTCTGGAACCGGCACTGATATTAAAGAGTCTAGCTTTAAACCCTGGCGGTGTTTCCGAATTTGAGCGATGTTTACTCTTTCTGGTGCAAGTTCTATGCCTATTCCTTTATTGGATTTGCCAAATATATTCTTGAAGCTGTTCACCACAGTTTTGTCCGTAGTTATACTAGATTTAATTTTTAAATATTACTAAGTATGCTTTTCGCTGAGTATTTTATTTATCTGAAAGTATGGAAAATGGCACATAATATTTTCACCCCAATCAAACATAAATACTAAAAGTACGATGGTTCGATTTCATAAATTCAAAGTTTTTTTATTTGGGTATTGGTTGGACTCCTGATAAGTTGGACAATTAGCTGTAGTGTTAACAATCTGGATACTAATTCAAAATCTGCTACTTCTGGAGGAGAAAAAATTGAGTTTTGGACAATGCAACTCCAACCCCAATTTACTAACTACTTCCAAAATTTGATTGCTAATTTTGAATCCCAAAACCAAGGTATAAAAATTAACTGGGTTGATGTACCTTGGGCGGCGATGGAAAACAAGATTTTAACAGCTGTTTCTGCCAAAACGCCACCTGATGTAGTTAATCTCAACCCGGATTTCGCTTCCCAATTGGCTGGGCGAAATGCCTGGTTAGATTTGGATGCCAAAATATCTGATGATTTACGTTCTGGGTATTTGCCAAATATTTGGCAAGCCAGTACTCTGAATGGTAAGAGTTTTGGTATACCTTGGTACCTCACTACACGGTTAACCATTTATAACACTGATTTTTTAAAACAGGCAGGTATTAAAAGAGTACCCAATACTTATAAAGAATTAGCTATAGCAGCTAAAAAAATTAAAAGTCAGACTGGTAAGTATGCTTTTTTTGTTACTTTTGTCCCCCAAGATTCTGCGGAAGTTCTTGAATCCCTTGTGCAGATGGGTGTAACTTTAGTTGATGAAAATGGCAAGGCTGGATTTAACACCCCTGAAGGTAAAGCTGCTTTTCAGTATTGGGTAACTCTTTACAAAGAAGGATTGCTTCCCAAAGAAGTATTGACTCAAGGTCATCGTCATGCGATTGATCTGTACCAAGCTGGGGAAACTGCTTTTCTGGCTTCTGGTCCGGAATTTATGAAGACTATTGCTAAAAATGCCCCAGCGATCGCTAAAGTTTCGGCAACTGCACCCCAAATTACTGGTAGCACAGAGAAAACCAATGTGGCGGTGATGAATGTAGTTATTCCCCGTAACACTAAATCTCCAGATGCGGCGGTGAAATTTGCTCTGTTTTTGACTAATGATGAAAATCAGTTGGCTTTTGCTAAACAAGCGAATGTTTTACCATCTACGAAAAAAGCCTTATCTGACTCCTATTTTCAAGATGTTGCTGCTAATGCTAGCACCATAGAAAAAGGCAGAATCATTAGTGCTAAACAACTGCAACAAGCAGAGGTGTTAATTCCTACTCGGAAAGACTCAAATCTGTTGCAAAAAACTATTTACGAAAACTTACAAGCAGCAATGTTAGGACAAAAATCTGTGGAGCAAGCTGTTGAGGATGCAGCTAAACAATGGAATAGTCGCAGTCGTTGATTTGGAATGAAGGGAAGTGATGTGGTCTAAACTGCGAATTAATGCAGTAAAAATACTGGATTCAAAATTAAATCAAGGTAATATTTTCCGCCCTATATTACCTCTAGTACTTGTTTTTTTTGTAGTATGTTTGTGCTTGAGTCTGAACCGTTACTACAGTTTTTATGCCTCTTTCGACCAGGGTATTTTTAATCAAGTATTTTGGAATAACCTCCACGGTAGATTCTTTCAAAGTTCTCTATCCTCTAGTCTTTCGACTAATGTTGTCCATTCAGGAGAAGTTGCCAGGGTTGAATACCATCGCCTGGGGCAACATTTTACACCAGCACTATTGTTATGGCTACCCATATATGCCTTATTTCCTGGCGCTGCAACTTTAGCAGTTTTACAAATAGTCTTAATTACTATTGCGGGGTTGGTATTGTATTTATTAGCAAGACAATACCTAGAACCAAGATTATCAGTAATGATCGTTGGTAGTTTTTATGGTGCTAATGCCGTACTAGGCCCCACTTTCAGTAATTTTCACGATATCAGCCAAATACCTTTATTTGTGTTTAGCTTGCTGTTAGCAATGGAAAAGCGCCAATGGCGATGGTTTTGGTTGATGGCGATTTTGATTTTAGCTGTGCGGGAAGATGCTGGTGTGGGTTTATTTGGTGTGGGTGTTTACATGATTCTCAGCCAACGATTTCCCCGTGTAGGATTGGCTGTTTGCACCCTTAGCTTTGGTTATATGTTGGTATTGACTAATGCCATTATGCCCTTATTTTCTGAGGATGTTTCCCGGAGATTTACCTTGGAAAGATTTGGACAATATGCTGAAGGAAATCAAGCTTCTACTTTGGATATTATCTGGGGCATGATCAAAAATCCCTGGCGTTTATTAGTAGAATTATTTACGCCCATAGACCAAACGATTAAGTATTTACTCGGTCAATGGTTGCCCTTAGCTTTCGTACCAGCAATTTCTCCTCCAGCTTGGACAATTGCTGGTTTTCCCTTGCTCAAGTTATTTCTTGCTCAAGGTAAAACTGTATTAGCCATTAATGCCCGTTATGCCTTAACAGTTGTCCCAGGAATATTTTACGGAGGAATTCTGTGGTGGTCCCAACATCAGCCAGCATTTAAACCCAGATTCCGGCGTTTTTGGGCAGTTTGTATCAGTATTTCTCTCTTATTTTCCTTTACTTCCAGTTCTTCCAGTTTAAATCGAACCTTTTATTTTCTTCTACCAGACTCATTCGATCCTTGGGTACATGTATCCTTACCCCAACAATGGCATCATGTGGCTCAGATGCGCCCCTTACTGGCGAAAATTCCCCCCAATGCTAGTGTATCTGCAACAACATACCTGATACCCCATCTTGCTAATCGTCGGGAAATTATACGTCTGCCAGCATTACAATTACGTAACGATGAAGGTCAAATAATTACAGTAGATTATGCGATCGCAGATTTGTGGCAATTACAAAAATATCAAGTAGCTTTCCGAGAAGAACGGGAATTGCTCAAAAATTTATTGACCTTGATCGAAAACTTATCTCAAAATCAGGAGTATGGGATTATTGGTTTTGCAGATGGGGTGATTTTGATGCAAAAACAAGTTCCTAGTGATGCCAAAGCTGAGGATGCTTGGTTGGCATTTCAGAAAACAGTTGTATCTAACTAGAAAATGGGGATTAGGTGTTAGGAGTTGGGAGATAGGAAAGAAGTATTTTCATCCTTGGTTGTGTACAAAATTACTTTACGAGAAGGCTGCGCCTACATGAGAGACTAGCTGGAATTGAAAAGGATTGAGGAATTCCCAATCAACCAAGAAACTGCTAGTATATTTCCTTGCTGTTTAGGGAGTAAATGTACATACTAGAATCAAGTCAACATAAGATACTACCATGTAATCTTAGGTTTTACCAGAAACATCGGTGAGTATCTAGGGGTGCTTTGACTCACCCCAATCGGATCTATGCCTGTGTGACAGCTAAAAAGAAGCGGAGTGACGTGGTTCTAATCCGCCTCATAGCACCCTTTTAGAATCCCCTCCCCTTTAGGCAGGGGAGTAATCAATTATGATTTAAAGATTAACTCAATCAAAGCTATGCGTGAATCTGCCTCATTTGCCCATCAAAGTGCAACTAAGTCCCTATCTCGTTTAATGCCAAGGTTAGAAGCTCGTTTTGCCGAGCAAGTTGATAAGGGAATGTGGCAAAGCTATGTGCAACGCCTGAATACCCATTTCCCCCACCTATTTAACTTACTGTATCAGCTCTATGGGCATCAGTATGATTTTTTCTACCACTTAGAAGATATCCTTGCTAGTGCTACCCAAATGTGGGTTCAGCGTTCGGATGAGTTAAAAGCATTGGATGTAATGCGGGAAGCATATCCTCAATGGTATCAATCCCAACGTTTAGTGGGAGCCATGTATTACGTGGATCTGTTTGCAGGTAATTTAGAAGGTATTCGCAAGCGCATACCCTATTTAACTGAGTTAGGTATTACCTATCTGCATCTCATGCCTCTATTTAAATGTCCGGAAGGGGATAATGATGGGGGTTATGCTGTCAGTAGCTATCGAGAAGTCAATATTACATTGGGAACAATGGAAGAACTCTCGGAGCTAGCTGCCGAATTAAGACATCATGGTATTAGTTTGGCAATTGACTTTGTTTTCAATCACACCTCTGATGAGCATCAATGGGCAAAACTCGCTTTAGCAGGAGATCGTGAATGTCAGGAATATTATTGGATGTATCCCAACCGTGATATACCCGATATATTTGAAAAAACATTAACCCCAGTATTTCCAGATGACCATCCAGGTAGTTTTACTTATAGAAATAAAATCCGCAAGTGGGTGTGGACTTCCTTTTGTAATTATCAGTGGGATTTGAACTACGAGAATCCAGCAGTATTTTCTCGCATGGCTGAAGAAATGCTATTTCTGGCAAATGTGGGGGTAGAGGTACTGCGGTTGGATGCGGTAGCATTTTTATGGAAAAAAGTAGGGACTAGCTGTCAGAACCTACCAGAGGCACATACCATTATTCAAGCATTCAATGTAATTACCAGAATTGCTGCACCAGCCGTAATCTTCAAATCAGAAGCAATTGTTCATCCCGATGAAGTGAAAAAATATGTTAGCCAAGAAGAGTGTCAGCTTTCTTATAATCCTCAATTAATGGCATTGTTATGGAATGCTTTAGCTACTAGGGAGGTTTCTCTGTTACGTCATGCGATGGAAAAACGTTTTACCCTCCCAGAAGGTTGTGCGTGGGTTAACTACATTCGCTGTCATGATGATATCGGTTGGGCGTTTTCCGATGATGATGCTCGGGAGTTAAAGTTTGAGCCTTATAACCATCGACGATTTCTCACAGATTTTTATACTGGTCGCTTTGAAGGTAGTTTTGCTCGGGGTTTGCCTTTTCAAGAGAAAGAGGACACAGGAGAAGCTAGAATTTCCGGAACCACAGCTTCCTTGTGCGGTTTAGAAAAGGGTTTGCATGATAATGACTCCACTGAGATAGAATTTGCCATTCGACGGATATTATTATTACATGGCATTTTGCTGACTATCGGTGGTATACCCATCATTTATTTGGGTGATGAACTGGGAACTCTCAATGATTACAAATATACTGAATCACCAGACAAAGATGGTGATACCCGTTGGGTTCACAGACCTAAGTTTGATTGGGAACTTGCTGAATCCCGTTGGGATACAGAAAGCATTGCTGGTCGCATTTATCAGGGGCTATTGAGGTTAATTCAAATTCGTCAACAAAATCCAGCTTTTACCCTTGCTAGTACGGATATTGTTCATTCTGGTAATGAACATGTTTTCAGCTATTTTCGCCATCATGGGGAGCAAAACGTCCTCGTGTTAGCTAACTTTAGCGAACATGAACAAGAAATTATGGCTAAGCAATTGAGGTTGTTGGGAATGCAGAAGACATTCACGGATATTGTCTCTGGTAAGACAATTACGGCGACCCAGAAACTCATACTTGAACCCTATCATTTTGCAATTTTGATGGGTATTCGGTGACATCCTCCCACATCAAATCAGAGATTATGGTGTGGGCTTCCCAAGAATCACTTCTTAAGATAAAAAGTTAATAAAAAAAGAAGGATTGCGATCGCAATCCTTCTTTTTAATCCACACTATGGGGGTATATTTGTCTCAGTCACAATTACAGACTTGGAGTGTACTGAGGCTTCTCTGGTACAGGGGTATACTCAGCAACAATTTGGCGGAACTCTTCACCATCAATAGTTTCTTTTTCCACCAATAGATCGACTAATCTATCCATGACACTGCGATTTTCCCGCATCATGCCCTTGGCATTTTCGTAGCATTCTTCGACAATGGTACGGACTTGGCTGTCAATTCGGCAAGCGATCGCGTTGGAGTATTCGGAACGAGATGTCCAATCACGCCCTAAGAATACTTCGCCACTTTGGCTCTCTAAGGATAGGGGACCCAAGTCGGACATACCAAACCTTGTGACCATTTGCCGTGCCATACCAGTTACCTGTTGCAAGTCATTCCCAGCACCAGTGGTAACTTCAGCATTACCAAAAATCACATCTTCTGCGGCACGTCCGCCCAAAGCACCAGTAATTCTAGCTTTCAGTTGACCGCGAGTAATTAAACCTTGTTCTTCATCGGGAGTAAACCAGGTCAAACCCTGTGCTTGTCCTCGAGGAATTAGAGTGACTTTTTGTACTGGATCGTGATCTTTGAGTAGTGTTCCTACTAACGCATGTCCAATTTCATGGTATGCAATCAAACGCTTACTCTTACTGTCTATGAGTGGTGTACCTTCCATACCAGCTACCACCCGATCCACTGCATCATCAATTTCGCTGAGGGTGATGGCTTCTTTGCGTCTACGAGCAGTGAGAATAGCAGCTTCATTCAGGAGGTTAGCCAAATCTGCACCAGTAAACCCAGGCGTACGACGGGCAATTGTTTCTAAAGATACACTAGGATCTAATTTCTTATTCCGAGCATGAACTCCTAATACTTCTAAGCGCCCTTTAACGTCTGGTGCGTCTACCATTACTTGTCTGTCAAATCTACCGGGACGTAATAGAGCTGAATCTAAAACATCGGGACGGTTGGTAGCAGCAATAATAATAATACCTGTGTTACCTTCAAAACCATCCATTTCGGTGAGTAGTTGGTTCAGGGTTTGCTCCCGTTCATCATTTCCACCACCGATACCAGCACCCCGTTGTCTACCAACGGCATCAATTTCATCGATGAAGATAATACAAGGAGCGTTTTCTTTAGCTTTCTTAAATAAGTCCCTGACCCTGGAAGCACCCACACCGACAAACATTTCCACAAATTCAGAACCGGAAATGCTGAAAAATGGTACTGCTGCTTCCCCGGCGATCGCTTTTGCTAGTAATGTTTTACCTGTTCCAGGAGGTCCTACTAAAAGCACACCTTTGGGAATTCTTGCTCCTACAGCAGTAAATTTTTCTGGTTGTTTGAGGAAAGTAACCACTTCTTGCAATTCTTCTTTTGCTTCCTCAATTCCTGCTACATCATCAAACATGACACCTGTTTTGGCTTCCATTTGGAAGCGAGCCTTGGATTTGCCAAAATTCATGGCTTGACCAGGACCACCAGGCATATTGCTGGAACGACGGAACAAAAAGAACAATCCGGCAATCAATAAAATGGGAAATATTAAATTACCCAGTAATCCCCAGATCGCACCATCATTTCGCATGGGGTGAGCGTCAAAGTTAACTCCTTTTTCTTTGAGCTTGTTGACTAGCTCTGGAGCATTAGGAGGCAGTTCTACCCTAACTCTTTGGGTACGGTTGTCAAGCTGTGGATCGACAGCTTCTACAATCGCAGTTCTGCCACCTTCATAAAAATCCACGGTGGTAATGCGATCAGCATCTAAATATTCCAAGAAGCGACCATAGGTCATACGGCTGTTCGCCGTATTTTGACCCATTTCCCCAATCCCATTACTAAACGCCCCTTGCCAAAAGAAAAAGCCAACTAACAAAGCAGGCAATGTCCAGAGTACTAGAACTCTCCAAGAAAATTTCATCTTAATTTGCCTCTAAATACCGGTAGAAATAGATCAGCTTTAGTAAGTCAGAACACCTGTCATCTCAGCTTTTAGTTCTGAATACAAAAAAATGACAAAATAGGAGTGTCCAATTAGATCATAGACCACTCTTCTGTTATATTTCTGTATCTCAAGCTTTAGCTGGTAATTGGTTGCTCCTTATTATCTAAATAGCCGTACAACGGATGTTTATTAATCCATTTTGTTAATTTCCTGTCCTATATATTTAGTTATGGGACAGACTGCTTTATTACAACAAAGCTATAGCATCAACAAAAATCTTAATTAAATTTAACTTAATTCTCATTTATTGTAACAGAGGCTGGTAAAAAAATGGGGCGCTGGCATCCCATCACTTGGGAAGACTTGGAGGACAACCCCCTTATAATCCCCCAAGGGGGATAGGGAAAGTAAACAAGGAAGTTTCTCGCCCAGAGGAAATGTAAAGCTGACTATATGCAAGACACAGAGTATTACTTTCTACTCTATTTTTCTATGTAAGTAAACCGGATATGAGAATTCTATTTAACTTCTGTGATTTCTATTGTATAGGGGAAATACTCACCTTTGACAAAAGAACCGAGCCATAATTCATATTTTCCTGGTAGCCATTCTCCGACAATTTCGGGATTTTTACCTTTAAAATCATCATTGCACCAAATACCATCGGGTCCTTTAATAATCAGAGCTGTATCTCCAGGGCTACTTACCTTGAGTTTGAGGTAGTCAAATTTACGATTGAGGTGCAATGTATGGTCTGGTTTTTGATCAAAAAATCCCGTACATGCTCCTGTGGGGGTATCTCTTCTACCAGCAATACTTTTTCCTGGTGTGGAGCCACCACTCATACCACGCATCTTCATTGGATCTGGAGAAAATTGATTGCCAATGGTTACATCTCCAAACATGGGCAGTAGTATTTCTTGTGCTTTGGCTGCATTCGATGAAAATGCGATCGCTATTACACAAATTACAAAAGATAATTTAATTTTTTGATATATCAATGATTTTGTCATTTTTATTACATTCTTTTATAAGTGCTATGAATGACATTAATTTTACCTGTCAAGTTCCCAAAATAGCGGTAATCAACTACAAAAATAACAGATATAAAATCTATAGCGGTACGCGCAAGTAATAAGTAATAAGTAATAAGTAATAAGTGAACCATTGCGGTGGACGGGTTCCCCGGCATAAAGCAAATGGCGCTTGCGTTCGCGTAGCGTGCGCTTTGCGCTCAGCGTATCCAAAGGATTCACTCCGAAGGAGTAATAAGTTCACTGCTCATAGGTTTCAGCCTTCAACAATGTCCGCGCCCTAATTGCATAGTGCTATAGGTCTCAAGGAAAGGTTAAAACATTCAAGGGTATTCCTG
>NZ_FYBH01000002.1 GCF_900185595.1 Calothrix rhizosoleniae SC01 | reverse complement strand
TTGTTGTATTTTATTTCATCCTCAATCCTAAGTAATAAAAATTTAAAACTTTAACTTAATTGACTGCGAAACTTGTTAATACTAATAGTCAATAGTACAATAGCAAAGGCTAGTAATGCCAAAGCGTTCATCCACAGTACATCTAAGCCAACGCCTTTGAGCAAAATACCTCGAACAATTGCAATATAATGACGTAGGGGATTGAGTAGGGATAGAACTTGAAAGACTGGAGGCATGGCTTCAATGGGTGCGATCGCTCCAGAAGTTTGTACCATTGGTAAATTAATAAAAAAAGATGTGAGGACTACTTGCTGTTGAGAACGACTCACAGTTGCCAACATAATACCCAAGCTAATCCCCACAAATAAATACATACTTGATAAAATAAAAAATAGTAGAAAACTACCTCTAAATGGTACATGAAATACTATTGTTGCTAAAGTTATAGCGAGTAAAACATCTCCCATTAATAAAAAAGATAAAGGTACTATTTTCGCTAATAATATTTCCCAGTTAGTAGCTGGTGTCATTAATAATTGTTCTAAAGTTCCTGTATCTTTTTCCCGCACAACAGTAATAGATGATACTATTGTACCAATTATTGTTAATACTAAACCCATAACTCCTGGTACAAAAAACCAACTACTAGTCAGTCCAGGGTTGTAAAGAAATACTACTTCGAGGGAGATTGGCAGACTAACTTGGTTTTGAGTTAATCGTACATTATATTGCTGGATAATTTGACTCATGTAATTTGCTGCTATTCCCGCCGTATTGGCATTAACAGCGTCAATAAATACTTGAATTTCTGCTGATTTTTGTGTTAGTTGACGTGGAAATTCGGGAGGAATTATAACTCCAACATTTAGTTTGCCTTCTTCCACTTGAAGGCTCAATTCTTTTTCGCTCTTTGGTACAGATTCTAAGGTAAAAATTTGATTGGATGTCATCGCTGAGACTAATTCCCGACTACTGCTAACATTGGCATAATCAATGACACCTAATCGTAAATTATTAACATCAGGGTTGAGAACAATACCATAGAGTAATAACTGGATTGTAGGGGGGATAAACAGTAAAACAATTAATTGTTTATTATGTAATATTTGATGTATTTCTTTCCGGACTAAGGCAAAAAATGGGCTATTAAATAATTTCTGAAGAAGTTTCATGATTGACACCTGATTCACAATAAAATATTAAAAAACAATAAAAATGGGATGTTTTTTTGCATATTTTTGTGAAAAATAAACTTATAATAATTTGAACAATGATTGCAATAGATGGAAAGAAAGGGCAGATGGTTAGGGCACGGCACCAGTAAGATACTTGTATATATTGAAAGATTGTGGTTGCCGTGCCCCTACGAAGAATTTATATGTTGCAAACATTATTTGAATTGGTTTTATTTATAAACTCTTTCACAATCCAAAATCTAAAATCTAAAATCCAAAATAGTATTAGTTGGGTAATTGCATTCGACTTAAAATTCGGCGTGATACATAGAAAAATACTGCTCCTAATATTGCCAACATACATAAATCAAACCAGACTCCGGTAAATCCTGTACCCCGTACAAAGGCATCACGAGTAATATTAATGTAATAACGTGCTGGAATGATGTTAGGTGCTAGTGATAAGGGAAAAGGAATATTATTGAGGGGATAAATAAAACCTGAGAGTAATAAAGCCGTAATAAAACCTACCAGAGCAACTCCTTGTACAGCTGCATTTTGGTTACTGCTGCGGACTCCTAAAAGTAAGCCGAAAGAAATACTATCTGTTAGAAACAATAAAGTGCCAAGTAGTAATGTTATGGGATTTCCAACTATACCAACCTGAAAAATAATTGAGCCTAATACCATAACTACTAATGTCTCAGCGATGGCAATTAATAAGTAAGCTAATCCTTTACCAAGTAATAACTCAGTGGTACTAATACTAGAAGCATAGACTTGTAAAATAGTACCTTTCTCCTTTTCTCTCACCATTGCGATCGCTGATAATAATGAAGGGAAAATCCACAGGATAACTCCGTACACTCCTGGCACAATGAAAAGTGATTCTAATCTACCAGGATTAAACCATAAACGTATTCGTGCTCTAATTCTATTCGTTGCTGGTAATAGTCCATGTTGCTGGATGAAAAAGTTGTTGACTCTAGCTATACTATTTTTAATAATACGGGCATTATTAACATCAGTTCCATCAATTAATACTTGCAGCTTTGTACTTCTACCCCCTTGAATATCACGGCTAAATTCTGATGGAATAATTACAGCAGCTTTGGCAATTCCTCTATCTATAGCATCACGGGTGGGATTGCCACCAGTCCATTGTTTGGGTACAAATTGATTAGTGGCATAAAGCCTTTCAATATAGCTTCTACTTAAATTCGTCTGGTTAAAGTCTTGGACAATTAAGGGAATATTTTTACTTTCTAATCTAATCGCAAAACCAAAAATTATCAGAGTGATAAATGGTAATAAAAACGCCAAAGCTAATGTGAGGCGATCGCGACTAAATTGGGCTAATTCTTTAATACATTGGGCAAAGATTCTTTTCATATGTATTTAGTTCCTAACTTTGTACTCGTTGGACTATGCTAATAAAAGCATCTTCTAAAGAGAAAGGAAGGGAACGTAGAGAATTGATCTGAATTTGATGGGTTTCTAAAAGTTGAGTTAATTGATTTATCTCTTGCTCAGGGTGATCAAGGACAATATGTAAACTATCAGCGAAAATAGATATACGCCAAGATGCAAAATGTTGTTTCAGTAACTTAGCAGCAACTTGGTTTTGATTGACCCTAATTTCTATTAGTTGTCCTGGTTGTGAGGCTTTGATCGAACTAGGTGAACCTTCAGCAACAATTTCCCCTCCAGCCATAAAAATCATACGGTTGCACTGTTCAGCTTCTTCCAGATAGTGGGTTGTGACTAAAATAGCTGTGCCATTACGGGCAAAATCATTAATTATCTGCCAAAACTGGCGACGTGCTAATGGATCTACCCCAGATGTTGGTTCATCCAAAAATAATATATCTGGTTCATGCATGACGGAAGCACCGAAAGCTACTCTTTGTTTCCAACCTCCCGGTAACTTTCCAGTCAGCAAATGTGCTTGTCCTTCTAATCCACAGGTAGCAATTACCCAATCAATTTTTTCACCTCGGTGTTTGTGGGGTACACCGTAAACTCCACTATAAAATTCTAGATTTTGCAGAATAGTTAAATCGTCGTAGAGGGTGAATTTTTGACTCATATAACCAATGCGTCGTCGTAAGTCTGCACTACGCAGATTTCCAGTTTCACCACCTAAACTAATTTCGCCACCACTGGCTTTGAGCAATCCACACAGCATTTTAATTGTAGTGGTTTTCCCTGCACCATTAGCACCTAACAACCCAAATATTTCGCCGTAGCGCACCGCAATGTTGACATTTTTCACCGCTTGAAATTTGCCAAACACGCGACTCAGGTTATGAGCAGATATGGCTAGGGAAGAAGCAGGGGGGAAGGGAGCAGGGAGCAGGGGGAATGCCTCCTTCCCTACTTCCCTTTGGCGATACCGGGGTAATGGGAAAAACTGGGGTGCGTAACCTTGTTTTCGCAGACGGGTGACAAAAACATTTTCTAATGTGGGTTCCCCAGGTTCAATACTGGGAGCAGGTAACTGATGTGTTTGTAATAATTCCCGGACTGCGGTTGCGCCAGAATTTATATCTTCAACCAGGACATCCAAGCGATCGCCAAAAATTTGCACATCTACTATACTAGTTTCACTAGTCTGGGATAGTATAGTCTCTGTTGCTTGTAGGTTTGCTGTTCGCACCTCTAAGCGATGCCAGCCTAATTTAGCCCGTAAGTCACCAGGTGTACCAATTTCATGGATTTTGCCACTATACATTAAAGCCACCCGGTGACAGCGTTCAGCTTCATCTAAGTATGGTGTAGCAACAAAAATCGTCATTCCCTCGGCTGACAATTCCCCTAGTACATCCCAAAATTCCCGACGAGATACCGGATCAACACCACTGGTGGGTTCATCTAATAACAATACCTCTGGTTGGGAAACCAAGGCGCAACACAGTGCCAGCTTTTGTTTCATCCCCCCAGACAGTTGTCCCGCCAAGCGATCGCTAAATTGCTGCAAATCCATTAATTTTAAATATTTATTCCGCCTTGCTTGTAACAAATCATCTGCTACTTGCCGTAAACCTCCTACGTAGCGCAAGTTTTCATCAATACTCAAATCCAAATATAGGGAAAACTGTTGGGTCAAATAACCAGTTATTAGTCGGGCATCTCGCGCAGGTTGATTAAATATTTGCACCTCCCCTGCTGTTGCTTCCATCACCCCAGCTAAAATATGAAAGGTACTAGTTTTCCCTGCACCATCAGGGCCAATTAACCCAAACATTTCTCCTTTCTCAATATTCAAATCAATTCCCCGTACAGCCCCTAAGTTACCGTAGTATTTGTGTAAACCACGTACCTTAATTGCTGTGGTATTCAGACTGGATGATTGTGGTAATACCATTTTGAAAAAAGAATTAATTGGGCATCGTATCCCCGCGATGCGGATTTTCTAAATAAGCCAGTATCCGATGAATATTTTCTTGGTTTTGACGGATATCAGCGCGATACTGTTCTAATTCTTCCTGATTCCGCACTACTACAGCTTGCGTTCGTGCGGATATTTCCGCGAGTTGTCTTACCGTGCGTTCTAATCTTGCTGAAGTCTGGGAAGTGTTGCGAACCTCAATCCGAATACCTCGCTGAATAGTGGCGATTAAATCTAAACTCTCAAGTACTTGCTCTAACTGTTCCTCGATTGTCGTTACACGTGTTTCTAAATTTTCCGGTTGTGAGTTAGTCATGGGTATAATGTTCCTCAGTTTATTTTCCTGGTTGCAGATTAATTTCCGCATCTGCTGGCATCCCCATTTTTGCGCATGGCAAATCTGATGCAGTGTAGGGATTTTCGGGGTTAAAACAACCATCAGGATTTTCAACTTGAATGCGAATTCCTACTACTTGTCTGACTCTGTCTTTTTGAAAGTAAATATTCTCCGGTGTGAATGAAGCTTGTGGATCTATGGCAATTACTTTACCTTCTAGGGGCTTATCTGGTGCTGAATCAATCAAGATTTTCGTTGTTTGTCCTAGACGGACTTTGCCAATATCGCCCTCGGGAATAAAACCTCTAAAATAAATTGTTTTGGGGTCAACAATAGTCAAAATTTTAGTTTGACTGCTAACTACTGCACCCGGTTCCACGCTACGAGCAGTCACTACCCCATCTAAAGGACTAATTACATGTAAATCTTGTTTGGAGTCTGCAATCTGGGTGAGAATTTGCTGCTTTGCTGCTTGGGCATCTTTGACCTTTGCACGTGCAGATTGGACTTTTGCACGGGCAGATTTGAGGCGAGCATGACTTTGCTGCTGCTTTCTGACTAATGCTGTTAACTGGGCGTTGCGAATGTCTGGATTGAAACCTGCGGTTTTAGCTTGAGTTAACGCCCCTGAAACTGCACTTAATTGTTGGCGTTGAGCATTGACTGCTGCAACTTGTGCTTCGAGGGTAGCTATTGCTGTATCTAAAGTTGTTTGTGCTTGGTCGAATTGTTGTTGATTGATGGCACCTTCTTTGACTAATCGGGCATAGCGATCGCGGTTGATTTTGGCTAAATTAACTTCTGCTCTTGCTTGCTTAACTTGGGCTTGTGCTTGCACTAATTTAGCTTGAGCAACTGCTACATTTGACTGCGCCTGCTCAATTCTACCTTGGCTATCCCCTTGGGACTGGCGCAAATTCAATTTAGCTTCGTTAATTTGGCTGTTTATTGCTTGAATTTCTCTGGTTACTTGCTCTACATCTGCACTTACTTGTCTTTGATCATATTCAGCAACTACTACTCTCGCCTCCGCACCACGTAATTGTTCTTGCAGTAACTTATCATTGGTATTGTCTAATTTAACTAATTTTTGCCCCTTTTTGACTGCTGTTCCTTCCCGCACAGCAATTGACTCAACTCTTCCGGAGCTTTTAACCCCAATTTCGGTTTCATAACCCTCAATTCGTCCGCTAACTTTGAGTATGCTCGTTGATTCCTGGGGTTGACTCCGCCATACTCCATAGCCAATCACACTAGCGACTAGCAACCCTCCTATCAGGAGAGTAATTGGTTTCTTGCGGGGCTGTTGCTGGGATATTCGGAAATCTGTAGGATTATTTGATGGGATTGGGGCTGTCTGTGTCATACGTAGCACCCTAGATGATTGTTATACTAAACAGTCTAGTGTTATAAAACAAGAAATATGCAAATATGCAACAAAATTTACCCTTGCAGCACAATGGTCTGCAAACCCTTAACTAATCTTGCGATTCCCTGTTTCACCGTATCTTTTTGTAGAGCACCATAAGCTACCCGTAAATAACACCCATCATCCATACCAAAGGTAGTACCGGGAATAACTGCAATTTGATGCTCCAAGATCAGTTTTTTGACTAACTCAAAAGCATCCATCTGAGTATGAACCTTGAGGAAAAAGTAAAAAGCGCCATCGGTAGGAACAATGGTACATAATCCTTCTAGGGGTTTGAGTAACTCCATAACCATGTCCCGTACTTGGGCGATCGCACCAATGTTATTTTGTAAATAATCCGGTGGTGCTTGCAATGCTCCTAATGCCCCATATTGAGAAATTACAGGAGGACAAATGAGGATAGTATCTTGAACTTTCTGCACTGATGCTAGGAGGTGATGGGGAATTACCATATAGCCAATACGCCAACTAGCAAAACCATAAGCCTTAGAAAGACTGTAGAGAGAGATGGTATGTTGGCTACTACTAGGAAATGCACCAGGGGAAGTATGTTTTACCCCGTTATAAGTAAAGTATTCATAAGCCTCATCACTGATATGATAGATATTGCGATCGCGACAAATTTGATTAACTTGTTGTAAGGCTGTTGGTGGATAAACAGCACCCGTAGGATTATTGGGAGAAATAGTAACTACTGCCCGAGTTTTGGAGGTAATTGCATTGGCAATTGCATGGGGACGCAGCTGATATTCATGGTCGGTTCCTACTAATACTGGACGACATCCCGCCATTGAAATTGCCATTTCATGATTGAAATAATAGGGAGTATTCAGAATAATTTCATCCCCAGGTGAGGTGATTGCGAGTACGGCATTCATAAATGCCATATTACTACCCGCAGTAACAACTATATTGTTTCCTTGATTAACTTCAATCTGATTAAATGTTTGCAACTTTTTTGTCAATGTTGCGATTAAAGGGGGAATACCCTCCACACTTTTGTAGAGATTATTAGCTGGTTCCGCGAAAAATTTAGATAAAAAATCCATAGCTTCTGGGGGTGGAGAGTAGGAAACCACTCCTTGTCCTAAGGAAATCGTTCCTGGACAACTTTTAATTAATTGACCAACTATGGGAATAATGGGCGACTGTACCGCCTCCATCCGCGAAAAAAAAGATTTCATGGAATGCACTTATATATTTTTGTTGAATAATGCAATTATCTCATTAATCACATTACAAGTAATTTGTCTAGGGACAAATTACTGAAATTCAATGATATTGTTTTAGTTGTTTATTCACTAAATCTTTATAGGATTATAGAGACATAAATTTAGTTATATATTTATACTTGAGAAGTAAATTTTTCAGAAAATTTTGAGCTACATAGGGAACTCAAAAATATATAATCAGTCTGACCAAGATAGAGACTCAAAAGTCAAATACAATGTATTCATTTAATTTAGTGTGAAGTCAACATTTAAGAGGATTTATTGTGGTATTTCCAAAAAAATTTTTGCAACTCTCTTTAACAAGTATGGCAGTCTTTGCTAGTATTTTCACTAGTAGCCTGCCAGTAAAGGCAGAAGACAGCTTGCTCAATCAAAATAAAACAGACAACTTAGGTTATACAATAGCTCAACGATTCAATAGACGTAGAATGTATGAGTTTTGTTTGGACAGAGCTGAGAGTAGACGTGAAAGGAGAAGATGTAGGAGGGAGTTTGAGAGAGATAATGACAGATATAGAAGAAGGAGAAGAAGATATAGAAGCAGGAATAGAAGAAAGGATGCATATAATTATTGTTTGAGCAGAGCTGATAGTAGACGTGAAAGGAGAAGATGTAAGGAGTTGGATAGAGATTTTGGCAGATATGGAAGAAGGAATGGATATGATTATTGTTTGAGCAGAGCTGATAGTAGGAGTGAAAGGAGAAGATGTAGGAGAAAGTTTGATCGAGATAATGACAGATACGGAAGGAATAATCGTAACCGCGATCCCATCCTTAATCGCGTTCGTGATAGAAGGAATAATCGTAACCGCGATCCCATCTTTGATCCTCGATTTTAAGGTTTAAGATACAACAACTTTTATCAACTAGTTAAAATATTAAAAAATCCCTTGATGAAGATTATCATTAAGGGATTTTTGAGTATTGATAAAATTTTTGGTAGTTCTATTTTTTACTATTTTGAGTGTGCATATATTTAAAAATAGTGGCAATGTTACGAGCATCATCAATTCCTCGATGATGTGTACCTTGTAATTCCATACCTAGATATTGCAAAGCCTGTGCCATACCAAATTTTCTGGATACTCCTAAATATTCTGAAAATTCTTGTTTAATATTTCTATGGGTGGAAGTAAAAGGATAGGGAATTTGGTGAAATTTACAATCTTGGATAAATTGATTTTTGTCATAGTTTCCCCAAGAACAAAATGTATAGTTGTCAAAAGATAACATCCATTTTTTAAATTGAGAAATTACTTCAGCTAAAGTCGGCGCTACATCTACATCCTGTTGCTTGATTGTGGTTAATTCTGTACAAAAATCTGTTAATTGGGGATGAATTATCGGTTTAATGAATTGTTGAAACTCAGAATCAACATTCCATGTGGAGCTATTCAGCATCACTGCTCCAATTTCGATGATTTCCATTTGATGACGAGGAATAGCACCGTCCTTGGAGCAAGTTGCTTCTAAATCAATGATGAGAAAATATTTGGCATTTGTCATTTGTCAGAAAAGCAGTTGGCTATTCCCAGTATGATAAAGATTGAAGTCGTTTTGTAAGTTTGCACAAAATATCGCTATGATTTTGACACTAGGTTGGGTTTCATTGCTGACTCTTTTCACATGGTCCATTGCTATGGTAGTTTGGGGACGCAACGGACTATAAGAAAACCGTGGAAAGTCCATTCCTGAGTATTTTAGCTTTAATCGCCTTTGTCCTGCTCATCGCAGTCACTACTGGCGTTGGTTATTTAACCTTAGCAGGTTGGCGCGATCGCCGTCGCCAAGAACAAGAAAAACGGGAACTCCGACAAACTACCTCCAGACGGCGATAGTTACCGAAGAGGCAGAGGGGAAGAGGGCAGAGGGCAGGGGGAACAAGCCCTTACCCTCTGCGTAGAGCGCAGCGGAACATGGTTACAAAGCCCCACCCTTCCAGAGCGCTTGGACTGGGGCGGAGCACAAGCTCCGTCTCAGTCTGCTCCCCTACTTTTTTAACTTCCCATAGCACTACACAATTAGGGCGCGGACATTGTTAAAAA
>NZ_FYBH01000003.1 GCF_900185595.1 Calothrix rhizosoleniae SC01 | reverse complement strand
CAGTCCTTTACTACGGAACATCTGACGGCAGTCAAAGCCATTGATGAACATTTCCCAGAAATTGAAACTGTATTAATAGAAAATAGGGAAACATTACTTTTATTATCAGCTCAACTGAATATCCAACAAGAGGCACAGGATCATATTAACTGTAATGATCTACCACCCAATGGTTTACGTGAAAGAGTAAGAACGTTTTTACTCCTGAATAAAGAACTAATGAAAACCACAGGATTCTTGTCGATGTATCTTGGTTACCCAAAAGAACAAACATTTTATATCGGAAGTTTATTTTTTCGTCCTTCCTATCAAAGGAAAGGGTATGGTCAAGAAGTTGTAAGATTTATAGAAAAGGAATTAGTTCAAGTAGGATACATCGAAGGGCGAGTAGCAGTTGGTCTTAAGAATTGGCCAGCTTTACGATTTTGGTCAAAGCAGGGTTACGATAAAGTAACTAAAATTAGTGGAGACCAGAACTATACACCAGATAATTTTGGCACCATAGAATTGTGTAATCATCTGATTTAAAATAATTTGCTTGAGCAAGTTGATATGTAACAGAATAATCCAAAATCTAGAATTGTCTCCAGTGTCCAAAAACATACAAGAAACCCATCTCAATCGTGCCCGTGCTAGTCTCAGACAAGCCCTATCTTGGTATGGTAATTTACGTAAACCAGGTAAATCCTCATCCAATTCCCAATTAGCAGGCTTAGTAAAACCAGAGTTAGAAATGTTGACTTCTAGTCTCAACAAACTGGACTCGAATATGATTCGCATTGCTGTTTTTGGTTTGGTAAGTCGAGGCAAGTCTGCGGTATTGAATGCCTTGTTGGGGGAAAAAATGTTACAAACAGGCCCACTTCACGGTGTCACTCAGTATCCTCGTTCTGTCCGTTGGTATCCTGGTGGGAAGGTGCAAGTCGAGTTAATTGATACCCCAGGTTTAGATGAAATTGAGGGGGAAGCTAGGGCAAACATGGCTCGGGGAGTAGCCCGTCAAGCTGATTTAATTTTATTTGTGGTGTCTGGTGATATTACTCGGACTGAATATCAAGCTCTGTGTGAATTACGACAGTCGCAAAAGCCACTAATTTTAGTTTTTAATAAAATAGATTTATATCCAGATACAGATAGGGAACAGATTTACCGCAACTTGCAACAACTGGGTAGGGCGAATCCCCAAAGTCAACCCCTAAAGCCAGATGAAATTGTCATGGTAGCAGCAGAACCCGCACCGATGGAAGTGAGGGTAGAATTTCCTGATGGGAGGGTGGATTATGAATGGGAAACACCACTACCCCAAATAGAAGAACTAAAGCAAACTATTTTATATATTTTGAATCGAGAAGGGCGATCGCTAATCGCTCTCAATGCTCTCATCCTAGCAAGGGATGCGGAAGCAGCGATCGCTTCTAAAACTATTGATATTCGTAGCTCACAAGCAGAAGATTTAATCTGGCAATTCACCAAATATAAAGCCCTAGCAGTAGCTCTCAACCCCATTGCGGTGTTAGATGTTGTCGGAGGGGTAATGACGGATTTAGCATTAATTCGCTCCCTTTCACGGTTATACGGTTTACCAATGACGGGCTATGATGCGGGGAAAATGTTGAAAACTATTTTATTTAGTTCTGGGGGCTTATTACTGAGTGAAGTTGGTAGTAGTTTCGTGCTCGGTTTAGGTAAAAGCACTGTCGCGATCGCATCTGGAGAAAATCCCACCAATATTACTGCTTATGCAGGTACGGCAATTACTCAAGCTGGTATTGCTGGTTATGGTACCCATGCCATAGGTAGAGCAGCACAAGTATATCTAGAAAAAGGTTGTACCTGGGGAGAATTAGGGGCTAGTAGTGTAATTGCAGAAATTATCGCCGAAGTGGAACCAAATACAATTTTGTATCGTTTACAACAGGAATTATCTTTATAGGATTGATGAATGCTCTGGAAATCTCTATGGCTCGTTGGTTCAATACTGCTGGTCCATGTAAAGCAGATATTCACTATATGCTACCTCCCACAGTCCGCTTGCCCAATTTGAAACGGCTAATTGCCCAACAAAGCTATTTTGTTATTCATGCACCTCGACAAACTGGTAAGACTACGGCAATGTTGGCACTGGCACAACAACTGACTGAAGGTGGTAGCTATAATGCTGTCATGGTGTCTGCGGAGGTTGGCGCACCTTTTAGTAATGACCCAGAGACTGCTGAACTTGCTATTCTCGATGCTTGGCGGGCAAGTAGCATATTAGATTTGCCTAATGATTTGCACCCTCCCGACAATTGGGATAATGCCCAACCAGGAAGAAGAATTCAAGCTGCTTTGCAAGGTTGGGCACAAGCTTCACCCAGACCATTAGTATTATTCATTGATGAAATTGACTCCCTACAAGATGAAACACTGGTTTCTGTTTTACGGCAGTTACGTGATGGTTATCGCAATCGTCCCCAAAATTTTCCTGTTAGCGTGGGATTAATTGGCTTGCGAGATGTCAGAGATTATAAGGTGGCAAGTGGTGGTAGCGACAGATTAAATACTGCTAGTCCCTTTAATATCAAAGTTCGTTCCCTGACTTTAAGGGATTTTATCGCTACAGAAGTTAGTGAATTATACCAACAACATACTGAAGATACAGGACAAGTTTTTACGCCCCAAGCCATAGAAACTGCATTTGATTTGACTCAAGGACAACCTTGGTTGGTAAATGCTTTGGCGAAAGAAATCGTTGAAGAGATGGTGACAGATACCAATGTAGCTATTACACCGGAACATATCCATGAAGCGAAAGAAGTTCTGATTCGGAGACAAGATACCCATCTTGATTCTTTAGCTGAGAAATTGCGAGAACCAAGAGTTCAAGCGATTATTGAACCCATACTCGCAGGACAGGCGTTAGGGGATACTCCATCAGATGACAGACAATATTTGCTGGATTTAGGATTGTTGCGACGAGACCCAGCAGGAGGATTGATAATTGCCAATCCTATTTATCGGGAAGTAATTCCCAGGATTCTGGTACAGGGGACTCAAGACAGTTTGCCCCATATTAGTCCTAGCTGGTTAACTCCATTAGGAGAGTTAAATACGGATAATTTATTACAAGCATTTTTAGCATTTTGGCGGCAGCATGGCGAACCTTTACTTGGCAGCACCGCTTACCATGAAATTGCACCACATTTGGTAATGATGGCATTTTTGCATCGTGTGGTTAATGGTGGTGGAACCCTAGAAAGGGAATATGCCATTGGTAGAGACCGTATGGATTTATGCTTGAAATATGGGAATGTTACTCTCGGTATTGAGCTAAAGGCTTGGCGAGATAAAAAAGGAGACCCTTTAACATCAGGTATTGAACAGTTAGATTCTTATTTGGCAAGATTAGGGTTAAATTCTGGTTGGTTGGTGATTTTTGATGTCCGTAGTAGGGCTTTACCCATTGTTGAGCGTTTGAAGACTCAAGTTATCAGTAGTGAAACTGGGCGTTCTGTTACTGTTGTCAGAGCATAAAGCCGATACAAAAACTTTCTTCTTGTTTTGATAGTCCAAAACCTGGGAATTCAAACAACTGCCCTATTTTTTGAATGTCACAGGCGACTCCACTCACCCATTTTGGAAGTCAGTAGTGCCTCTCAAAACCCTCCCCCCACAAGCATTTTAAAATACTAGTCAGAAATGTTGCTTAGTTTTTTCTTACTTGGTTCTGACTACGACAGGGAGTGGCGAGCTTTCAGTTATAATTGCTCTAAATAGTCAAATGGTAGCAATAACATTTCCTCAATTCTTACTTTGACTTCCGGGCTAACTTTGCACCCATTATTGAGACAATTAACTAGCAACCTATTACAGTCAAAATATCTCTGTAGCTGTTGTTTTTGTTCATCACTAAAATGCCAGTCATGGCCGACATATCTATACCTGATTATAATGGCTTTTAGCTCCTCAGACCAAGACGTATGATTGTCTCTCCACCATTGTCTATGGGCTTCAAAATTGCCATTCCAACTTGGAACTTGGTTTAATAAATTTTCTAACTCATACTTTAATTCCAAACTATCTCCATTTCTATCACTTATATTCTCAGCAAGAACAATATTTAGATAGTCTGCACCCACGTAGGGAGAATAGCGAGAAAAACCGGGATCTTCATAATTTGACCAATATACACAAAGATAAGCACGAACATATGCGATCAAAAGATTAGCATCTAAAATAAGTGGATGATCGTTTCCTTTAAGAGCCGGTTCAATATCCTTAACAAGTGGTATGTCAACATACCAGCAAATATCAGGACTTAAGGTAAGACTGAGCACTAGATTTGAGTAGAGGTAGAAAGCTCGAATAGCTGCTGCTTTGAAGGGTAGCTTTAATGACTTACTTTTCTGATATATCCATTTGAGTAGATTTTGCAGTTTTGCATCATCCTTTAAAGTACTGTCTATTTGATTCTTTATTGCCAGCAACAAAGAATCCAGCCTATTCCTATCTAGCATACTAGTAGTTAGTAAAAATACTTCTCGCCAACGATATGGCTCTTTTATACAGTTCACTAAAATTTGAAGAATACTTTTTGATGGTATACTATCAGTCCCAGCAGAATTAATGTTAACAATATATTTAGCAGCAAAGTACTCTTGAAAAGTTAAATGAGAAAATGCCCATATACCTTTCGCTCTCTCTATAAACAAACCATGCTGAACTTCAATAGACTTCAATATCGAGAGAGAATCTTCTAAAGAAACATTCAAATATTGAGAGATAAGATACTGAATCTCCTCTTCCGAAAAAAGGATAAAGTTGTCTGCTTCCCCAAATTTTTCTAATGCCAAAAATCCAAAAAGATTTTGTTTGTCACCTTCTGATAACTGTCGATAAATAGAATTGCTAAATTCTCTATGAACTCCCCGTTTATCATCCCATTCTTGAAGAAGAAGTTTAACTCCTTCCCTATATAAGTCAGTACGGTTTGATGGTAAACTTTCATGACAGTTAAATACCCAACAAGTTAAGCTGAGTAAAATAGGAGTCACAGCTAAGTCTCGAGTAGCTGCACGCTCTGATTTGTTTAGGGCTTCCAAGAAATTATTCGCAAGCTTTTCTCCTCTATCACCTCCAGGAAAAATTGAAAACCAATTTTGAGAAAACTTTTGAACCTTTTCCTCATCAAAATCAGCTACTTCAACACACGTAAATCCTGGCAAAACGTACTCAGTAGTTTGTGTACGACACGTCAAGATCAAATGATGCTTATAATATTCTGGATTTTGAGAAAAATTTATAATTTCTTGTTGAACATGAGATTGATGTTGCCTGGGAATTTCATCTAAACCATCTAATAAGATTAGAACCTTTGCATAGCGTAAGATATATTTGGTTTGAGTAATATCGATCTGTCTTCCAAATGCTTGATGAATTAGCTCGTGTAGGTTGAAATGTTCAGCATCAATATCTCTTAAAATAATAACTATAGGAATGTGGTCAGCCAAAAAGTGGTTATTACTACATTCGACAGCAAGGCTTTTAATAAATGAGCTTTTTCCTGAACCTGGTTTCCCCAAAACCATTAATCGAGAAAATTCAGATGCGATCTCTAGCCCAGGTCGAGGAGTATTTATCTTCCTATTCTCTAGCCAGATACGATCTCGACGAGGGTTAAAATCTTTAGGTAGTGTATCAATTGTGGCATAAACCTCACATGAAATATCTTCTAGCAAGTAAACATCAACATAAAGCTTGTTTACATCAATTAACCGTCGATTAAGTAACTGAATTTTTTTATGGAGGTTCTCTATGGTTCGACAACAATGTTGACGTACATTCTGAATTAATTGTTCAATTTCACTATAGCTATCCGTCAATTGTATAGCTTTTTCTGGGTTATTATTAGAAGTTATCAATTTTTGTTGAAAAAGATTAGGCGTTAAATTTTCTGATATGCCTTGCAGTTGAATTTCAACACAAGCAAATTTATAAGCATCCTGAAATGAACGTCCTCCTCCCAGTGCTTTGTAAAAACCAACAGAAAAAGCAATTGCAGCTTTATCACCAATTGCTTGTTTCATACCTATAACAAAAGCTATATGTTCAGCAATTGCCTCTGCTTGTATTTTTGAGTAACACGCATTTAAAATTACACAGTCAACTTGTTCAGAAACTAGCTCAAATAAACTTTTAAGGGCATTAGGCATTACTGGTTGAGATTTTCCTGAAGTATTTTCAAAGCAAAGTTCACCTGTACTAATGCCATGCCCAGAAAAATGAACTATTTGTGGTTCAACATCAAGGATGGCTTGAGTGATATCTCCTGAGCGGACGGATTCACGAGTCTCTAGTAAAAATTTTTCTCTATGTTTGGAAAGTTGAAGTCTTTCACGAATGTCACGAACTTCTTGTCCCAAACGTAGTCTGGCTGCATCGCTCGGATCGGCTGCTAAAAGTAAGATTTTGATTCTATCCATAGGAAAAATTACCACAACAAAATTTATAAAATTTCTGTTGTGTAGATAAATTATTTGAGAAAATTTTAGAAGATTAGTTATCTTCTGCCATTACCATTTTGCAACAAGAGTATTAATTTTCAGGGCGATTAGTGGTGTTCCCCTATAGCACTAGGCAAAAAAATATTAAAAAGTAAGAAACGGCAATGCGACTTTTCTTACTTTTTAATATGTAATCCTTATATAGTAAAGCTTTAGCTCGCTAGTGCTGTTTATCTCATCATGCTCGATAATGGCTATATAGAGCCATCTTCGTAGGAGTGCCTGACAGTGGTCATTTGCTCGCCTTTCTGCTGTAGGTGGCAGTTTGGCTCGCAACGCGAGGGTAGTTTCGTTTCTGTTGAACCGTGGATATTATCTCTCCTCACAACTTCTTCAAAATCTTGTCATAGAGTTGCTTTGAGAGTATTTCCATTTGTAAGTTCCGCGTGTGGAGGTACACAGGGGGATGGAGAGCGGGCAAGACACAAGTTTGAGACGCAAGATCGGCAGTGAACGTATCCTGTTGATGTTACCACTCAATGTAGTAATGGTTGGCAGAATTCGGGGTGCTGTAGTGAGTTCAAGAGTTGCGGTGGCACTGGAGCAGCTCAGATCCCGTCATCCATTATTGGCTGTTCGCGTGCAAATCGCTGACGACGGAACCGGCTTGTATGTTGCCTCAGGTGTGCCCACATTCGTGACTCATGTAGAACCGAGGCAAAGCGAAGAGCAGTGGATCGCTCGTGTAAAGTCAGAGTGGAGCACACCTTTTCCGATAGAGACTGGTCCACTGGTGCGTTGTTCGCTCATTCACTCTCAGGAGGTGTCCGAGATCATCTTGTGCGGGCACCACGCCATCTGCGATGGAATGTCACTGGGATATCTTCTTTGTGACTTGTTGAAGTTGCTCACTGAACCGGAACAGGGAGTTGGGGAATTGGTGGATGCCCCAGTCATCGACTCCACCACGGTGCCCACTCCACCATCTATGAACCCGTTTGGTCGATTCATCATGGGTTGGATCAACAAGCAGTGGGCTTCAAAGCGCATTCGGTTCGGTGAAACAGACATGCGTCGGATGCACGAGGCGTTTTGGAAGAAGAATTCACAAGTGCAGGTGGTCCCGTGGACTATGGATGCAGGTTCAACAGAAGATTTGGTGTCACGGTGTCGTGCAGAGAATGTGACGGTTAACACGGCGCTCTGGACGGCATTCCTGGCGGCGCAGTATGATATTCACTTTAGTGGGCGACGGTATCGTCAACGCTCGGCGTTGGCTGTGAATACTCGCGATAAACTTACCGTACCTGTAGGTGATGCATTCGGATTCTACGCTTCCTCCCTCACAGTAAAGCTGCCCTACGATGGGGCGAAGTCTTTCTGGGATAATGCCAGACAGATTCACACGATAATCTCAAATGAGTTGGCAAGAACCAACCTCTTCAGAATGCTTTCTGCGGAACTGGTTCACCCTACGCTCCTTGATTCCCTCTACTTCAGTAAGTACGGTCTTCTGGATGAAGCAATGCCGAAGATGCTTCTGCGTAAGATGGGATGGCACAAAGTCACCTACGGCTATGCGATTACAAATGTTGGTCGATTCGACATCCCCACAGTCTATGGTTCCCTTAAACTTGAAGCCGTATATGGACCTTCGATCTACTCCGATGTCGAAGAGAAAATCGTAGGAGTGATCACTGTGGGCGGAAGGCTGTCATGCATTCTTACCTGCAATGAATCCGTTGTTGGTGATGGCACCAGGCTGAGGGATGCTGCCATGACTCATCTGGAAGAAGCTGTCAAAGAAAGCACATAAGTAGGTCGGCGTAAAAAATTATCGTTTGGATAAGGCAGGGGGAAAAAGGGTTTTAGGCTTATTTACTTTTCTTTACATAGTTTTGTTCTATTGTGCCGACTTATAGCTGTAGCCAGCCAGGTTAGGACATAAACGATAAGTCTTCCTACTATTGGGAAATTATTTTCAAGCAAGCAATGTCCTAATACAAGTGGCTATGGCTATACTTAACAATTTGTTTGCTGTTAAGTCGTAATTGAAAACAGTTTTTGATTTTGTAGCACAATGTCTAACCCTTTTTTATCACTCTAGGCAGAAGAAAAATAGAAATATGGGTGGATTCTTTCATCAAAAATAACTGAATGCAGATATTTAGGACTTGCTGAATGTGAATGGCACTAAGATAATCTGAAATCCTTGCATGAAAATTTTTCCGGACTACGCCTAGAAAATTAGCGGGAACAAAGTTTTTCTCTTAACTTAGTGCCATACAACTACAAATACTGTGTTAAAGTCTTAGCCAAGGTTGTTTTTGGTACTGCACCAACAACTGTATCTACTTGTCTACCACCTTTAAACACAATTAGGGTGGGTATACTACGAATTCCGTAATGACTGGCAATTGTGGGATTTTCATCTGTATTTAATTTCACCACCTTGACCTGTCCTTCGTATTCAGTAGCTACATCATCTACCACCGGGGATACCATGCGACAAGGACCACACCAAGGTGCCCAAAAGTCTACTAATACCGGAACAGTACTTTCGAGGACTTCTTGCTTGAAAGTGACTTCTGTAACATTTGTAACGGATGACATCATCGCCCTCCTCTATAATTCTAATGTTCGATAATATCGAATAATTAAAATATAATCGAATTTACCAGATAATGCAAGCATGAGGTTTATATACAACCCAGACAAAAAACATATATCTTTACCAGGGGTTTTATATGCTTTGGGAGATCCTGTGCGATTGGAAATTGTGCGGCTATTGGCAATAAAAGGGGAGCAGTGTTGTGCGGATTTCAACTTTGCGATCGCCAAGTCAACAATGTCCCATCACTTTAAAATTTTAAGGGAATCTGGAGTAATTTGGACATGTAAAGAAGGAACCCAGCGCATCAATCGCTTACGTCGAGAAGATTTGGATCAATTATTTCCTGGCTTATTAAATTCTATATTGCGATCGGCCCAACCGTTGATAATTAAGAGGAATAAATTAGGGGCAGAAACACCAGTAATGTCAACATAAAAAAGGAGCCTGAATTTGGCTCCTTTGAAAATAAACAGTGAAATGAAATTAAAATTACTTCACACTTGCCTTGCCACCAGCTTCTTCGATGCGCTTCTTAGCATCTTCAGCAGCATCTTTCGCCATTGCTTCCTTGATAGCCTTAGGCGCAGATTCTACCATTTCTTTTGCTTCCTTCAGACCTAAACCGGTCAATTCCCGGACAATCTTGAGGATAGCAATTTTCTTATCAGCAGGAACTTCTTCCAGAACCAAATCAAATTCGGTTTTCTCTTCTTCTGGTTCAGCAGCAGCAGCTCCACCAGCACCGGGAGCCATCATCATCATGCCACCAGCAGGAGCAGCAGCACTGACTTCAAAAGTTTCTTCAATTTGCTTAACTAACTCAGCTGCTTCCAACAGAGTTAGAGTTTTCAACTTTTCCAAAATTTCATCGGTTACAGCAGACATTGATATATCTCCTTAAAAGGTTAAATGTATTGATTGATTGGCTGTTAGTTGTTAGTTGTTAGTTGTTGGTTGTTAGTTGTTAGTTGTTTTAAAAACTCCTAACTCTTAACTCCTATCTGTCAACTGTCAACTGTCAACTCTTAACTCCTAACTAAGACTCAGCGTCGCCGCCTTTTTCCTTATCAGCATGAGCCTGTAAAGCACGAGCCAAGGAGCTGGGAACCTCGTTGATACCCACAGCAATCTTGGAAGCCAATGCATTGAGTGCTCCAGCCATTTGTGCCATAAGTTGCTCTTTGGATGGCAAATCTCCTAGGGCTTTGACATCTGCTTCTTTCAGGATTTGACCATCCATCACACCACCACGAAGTTCTGTCTTCTTAGTGGCTTTCTGGAAGGTTTGGTATGCCTTAATTGCTGAAGAAAAATCTTCTTTTACCAGCAAAAAAGCAGAAGGCCCTTTGAGAAATTCTGATATGGGTTGCCAATTCTCATCATCTTGAACGGCAATGCCCATTAAGGTGTTCTTAGTTACCTTACAAACTGTGCCACTAGGACGCAGTTTATTGCGTAAATCACTAATTTCAGCAACAGTTAAACCTTGGAAGTCAATAACTAAGGCTAAAGTTGATTCACTTAAAGTATTTTTGAGATCCGCTACAATCTCTTTTTTGTTTTCTAGGGTTCTGCCCATCTCGTTCTCACCTCCTTATACCATTTGGGATTTTAGATTGTGGATTGTGAAAGAGCTACTGGATAAGCTTTTCAACTTTCCATCTGTCTCAATCCTGTTGCAAATTGGTATGACAACAATTGTTAGGCAAGTTGCAGTTGTTAATTTTCAACTGTTATTTGCGATTAAACATCCACCGTAAAAGCAACAAACCCCGGCATTAATCACCGGGGTTTATCATGAAGCGAAGTTTGTTTTCTTAACCTGACTTTTACCACCACAAGAGTGGCTAGAAAATTAGGTAATCTCAACAAAACCTCGGCAGGGAATTAAGCTGGTTGCACCTGCTGTCTCCGGCTTTTATTTATTAAATTGTGGAGCAAACATTGTTAAGTAGCTTCATCCAATTTCAAATCACGTAGGGCATTAACATCAACGCTAATTGAAGGCCCCATAGTGGAAGCTACATACACTGTCCGCCAGTAACGACCTTTAGCACCAGAAGGACGGTTACGGTCAATTGATTCCTGTAACGTCTTCAAATTTACTAATAAATCTTCAGGTGTGAAGGATACCTTACCAAACATAACATGAACAATGCCAGTGCGATCAGCACGATATTCCAATTTACCGGCTTTAAATTCATTGATTGCGCTGACTAAGTCAGTAGTTACGGTTCCACCCTTAGGGGAAGGCATTAAACCGCGGGGACCAAGTAATTTACCAAGCTTGGCTACTTGAGGCATAACATCAGGAGTGGCAATCAGCTTATCAAAATCCATTCTGCCTTGTTGAATTTCGTTGATTAGTTCTTCTGAACCAACAACATCAGCCCCGGCATTACTGGCTTCTGTTACTTTTTCACCCCTAGCAATTACTGCTACCCTGATAGTCTGCCCTGTTCCTTTGGGTAAAACTACTGTGGTTCGCAGTTGTTGGTCTGTATACTTGGGATCGATACCTAAACGGATATGGGCTTCCGCAGCTTCTGGAAATTTTGCCGTTGCTGTTTCCTTAAGCAGATTCAAAGCTTCTAAGGGCTCGTAATCTCGCTCCTCTACTTTCTCTAATAATGCCTGTAAGCGGCGGGATCTTTTTTTTGTCATTGTTTATCTCCTGGGGTAATTAGCGAGGTTGAATCTCTTCCCCGATACAATTTTAGATTTCAGAATTGGGATGGGTAAAATCAATCACCAATCTATTCGGAAATGCTGACACCCATATTTTTGGCTGTACCTTCAATAATTTTCATGGCTGCTTCAATGTCATTCGCATTGAGGTCAGGCATTTTGGTTTCAGCAATTTCTTTGAGTTGTTCTCTAGTAATCGAACCCACTGTCACTTTGTTAGGTTCGCTCGAGCCTTTGCTGATGTTCGCTGCTTTGGTAATTAATACCGATGCTGGGGGAGTCTTGAGAACAAATGTAAAACTCCGGTCTTCATAAACCGAAATTTCTACAGGAATTACCATGCCAGCTTTATCTGCTGTTTTCGCATTGTATTCCTTGCAAAACATCATGATATTAACGCCATGTTGACCCAAAGCGGGTCCCACTGGTGGTGCTGGGTTGGCTTTCCCTGCATTCAAAGCCAGTTTAATAAGGGCTACAACTTTCTTCGCCATTTTTAGCCTTGTTTTTGAACCTGATTAAATTCCAATTCGACTGGTGTATCCCGTCCGAAAATCGAAAGTAAGGCTTTAAGTTTACTCCGTTCTGGGCTCACTTCAATTACCTCTCCTTCAAAGTCCTTAAATGGACCTGATAGCACGACTATCTTATCACCAGTAGCCATATCAATTTTGACAACTGGTTCTTGCTCGGTAGTTTGTTTGAATATTCTTTCTACCTCTGTATGGGAAAGGGGTACGGGTTTTACGTGTCCACGACCCCTACCAGTACCTCGCTTTTGCTCTGCTCCCACAAAATTAATTACATGGGTTGTATTTCTTACTACTTGCCAGGAATCATCATCCATCAGCATTCTTACCAGTACATAGCCAGGAAAAACTTTTTCTTCCGTATGCTGGCGACTACCGTCCTTGCGAATTTTGACTGCTGGAGTGTGGGGTATTTCTACCTGAACAATTCTGTCAGCGACGTCAAAAGTCTGAATTCGCTGTTCTAGATTGGTTTTGACACGTTTTTCGCAGCCAGAAGCTACTTGCACCGCATACCAACGTGCCTCTTTTGATGTGTTAATTGCCGTTTCTTTGGTCTCTTCCGACTGCAACGCCGAATTACGACCTTCGTCTGTTGCTGGAGCCATCAGAATACCTTTGTTGCTGCCCAAGTAAAGAATTTATCTACGAAAAATATCACGGATGAGGAGAGTGTCACCATTAGTAACACGGCGGCTGATTCACTTATCAACTGCCGGCGACTTGGCCAAACTACTTTCTCGGACTCTTCTTTCAAGCCCTGAAAGAAGTTCATGATATTAAACCCATTATTTTCGTTGCTAGGGATTTCTACTTCCTTTTTTGCCACGTTTATCCCCCATTCTCAATTAAGTTATTTTTTTACTTTAATTGCTATTAATTAAGTTACAGCTCCTAAATTAAAATTTCTCAGGAATGGGGATCAAATCAAGTACAAATCTGATTGTAAGTAATAAATCCAAGTTCCTAAGATTGAAACTACAAGCTGCGTTGCAAAAATTAAACCCGAAAATAGAAGTACTCACTGCCATATTAACAGGTAAAGTACTCATTTCGGGCTAAATTAATCTTGAGAGCGCGCCCTGGAGGACTTGAACCCCCGACATCAGGTTTTGGAGACCTGCGTTCTACCAACTGAACTAAGAGCGCACAAGTTATCTTGTTCTTTAAATTTATACTCTCCCTAGTTTAGCGCAGTTTTGGCGTTTTTGATATTCTCCGCTCTAAAAAAACGGAGATTTTTTTATGGGTAACAACCGTTGTGTCTTTTTCCATCCCTCCGACTAAATATAAAGAGGGCTGGCAAAATTCCAGGGAATCTACAAAGGACGATCAAATCTTTGTTTGATTCTGGTCGCCTTACCGACGCGATTGCGTAGATAATAGAGTTTAGCACGTCTTACCTTACCACGTCGCACTACTTTAATTTTGTCAATGCGGGGAGAATGTAGGAGAAAGACCCTTTCTACGCCAATGCCTTGAAAGACCCGTCTAACGGTTATAGTTTCACTTATACCACCATTACGTCTGGCAATGACAACTCCTTCGTAGGGTTGTACGCGGTATTTATTACCTTCTTTAATTTTAACTCCGACTCTGACTGTATCACCTACATAGATGTTGGGTAAGTCAGATTTAATATGCTCCGCTTCAATGGAGCGGATTATTTCTTGCGCTTTCATCAGTCTATTAAAAACTCACGATCAACAATGATAGATCAATTACTGGTTTCCAGTCCAGATATTTTAACTTATGATTCTCTAATTGGGAATTGTTTGGACTTAAAAAATCTGTGAGGTTATAACAGAAGCTGGCGTTTATCACTCTGAATGAGATACATCATAAGTTTGAATTGGCAATTGATTCAGCTTTCAGTATCTACCAAATTTTTTGAGAAAAGGGCGGTATATGGGGTGTAAACTTAGCTATTTTTTTGTCCAATCAGGTATTTTAAGATTTTATGAAATTTACAGTGGCGATCGCTACTTATAATCGCTTAAATTTATTACGCCGTGCTGTGGATTCGGTGTTAAATCAAACCATACCCTGTGACCTAGTTGTGGTTGATGATGGTTCGTCTGATGGTACCCAGGAGTACATGCAGGAGTTATGTGCTGGAGAAGAGGCACACCGAATTTTATACCATCGCCATGAAATTAATCAAGGTCATGCAGGAACAGTCAATACTGGAGTGAAAATAGCAAGGGGTGATTGGATTAAATTCTTAGATGATGATGATTATTTAGCCCCTAATTGTCTGGAAGAGATGACAAATGCGATCGCCCTGTGTCCCCAGGCGGTAATCTGTTCTTGTATTGCGGCACAGGTGAATGAGCATGAAGTGGAAATTAGTCGCACACCCATTACTGGTTCGGAAAAGGTTGTTTATATTCCCCAAGCAGATATTCACTATGGAATGTTATTAGAATTGCTTCCCTTTGGTACTCCCGTGCAGGTAGCTTGTCAACGAGATGCTTTTTTGCGTACTGGTGGTTGGGATTCTCAATTAGATGCCAATTGTGATGATATTGATTCTTGGATTCGCATTGCTCAGTTTGGAGATGGGATTTTCCTCAATCAGTGTTTAGCCTACCGCACGGTGTGGTCTGGTGCTTATAATTACAAGTTTACTTTTGCTAAACGCTTACATACTAATATTTTGATGAAGGAGAAAATATATCACCTTGTAAACGAACAGTACCGTGACCAAATTCCAGCTTTAGAAGATATTAAAAAATATTTGCACTTGCACTGGACAATAGCAGCTATGAAGCAAAAAAATATTCAGAGTGCTTTACAGTTAATGGTACCAGCCATTTTTTCTAGAAAAGCTTGGCAGTTGTTGTTATCTGCTTCGGAGCTACGTCGTTCTCCACAAAAGAAATTACCTAAACTCCGATAAGGGGTGTTTCGCTGTTATAGCAATGGACATATTGGTTCGGACAGTATTGTTTCTAAACTTAACCTTCTTGCAACTGAATTTTAAAGTTAAATAAACGTGCGTTCGATGAGCCTTAAAGCCTGAAATCTTTAACCAGCATATTATCTGGAAATTAACAGTTACTAAAAATGGTTGAGTTTATTGAGAATCAGATCAATAACTGGAAATTTGTCAATTATTGATCTGATTCTCAACTAATGATTGAGAGTTGCTATCGGCCTTTGTTTCAACAATCCTTTATTTACAAGGCTTGTAGCCACTAGGATCCGTCGAACTCACGTTAAATAAATATTTAACTCGTATCCTCATATAGAGGATATTGCTTATTGTCTCAATCTCATTTTCCCTCAGTAGTGCGAAAATCTGCTCAAACTGTAACGAAACTGAGCACAAAAATCAATTAGTTGAGAAATATTACTATTAATTCTAGGGTAGATATTTCTATAATATACGCTATAAGTCTCTCTGAATAGACTTTGCTAGTTTTTTCTGCTTACTTCAGTAACCTCTATGAGAAAGATAATAATTATCAATATATTAAAAATATTTATTTAATACAGTCACCCCAATCCAAACAAAAACCACACCACAGGAATTTTGTATTATCATAGTGATATCACTTTTATATCGTTATGAAATTAAGAGTAAATTATGAGCCAACAAATTCGGGATGTTTCTGGGTTCAAATTCAATGGATTCATAGCTTTAGGGATTGCGATCGCGGCTATAATATTTGCTACCTGGCAGTTGTCTTTAATCGTCAACACAAGTACTCAAGTATTAGGTAGGAGCTTGAAAGTACAGGACTTTGGGGACTTGTTTGCAGAATTAGGAGTATCGTTAGCAGCAACACTCATAGTGGTAGTAATTCCTTCAATATCTGGTTTCCTAACAGTTGAACCAAATCAAGCCGTAGTGCTAACATTTTTTGGACGTTATGTGGGTACTTTACGGGAACCTGGTTTCTGGTGGACTATTCCTTTTGCGACTAAGCGGAGAATTTCTCTACGGGTGCGTAACTTTAACAGCAACATTCTCAAAGTAAACGACGCTCAAGGTAGTCCCATTGAAATTGCCGCCGTGGTAGTGTGGCAGGTATTAGACTCAGCCAAATCAACCTTTACAGTGGATGACTACCAGGAATTTGTCGCCATTCAAAGTGAAACCGCAATTCGAGGGTTAGCCATTCGTTACTGTTATGATTCTCCTGATGAATCTGATACTCCCTCATTACGGGGAATCCCGGATGAAATAGGGAATTCTTTAAAGGAAGAACTACAAGCAAGATTAGAAGTAGCGGGGGTAGAAGTATTGGAAGCAAGACTATCTCACCTAGCTTATGCACCAGAAATTGCTCAAATGATGTTACGTCGTCAGCAAGCTAAAGCTTTGATTGATGCAAGACGACAGATAATTGATAGTGCGGTGGGGATGGTTGATGAAGCTCTCAAACGTCTGAGCAAAGAGGACATCATTGATTTGGATGAAGAACGCAAAGCTGCTATGGTGAATAACCTATTAGTTGTCCTGACTTCGGAGCAGTACACTCAACCTGTAGTTAATGCTGGAAGTCTTTATGCTTAAACATGAGTAAAAAGAAGAGGTTTTTACTACGTCTAGATCAAAAATTATATGACGTGTTAGAAAAATGGTCGGCGGATGAGTTAAGAAGTGTGAATGCTCAAATAGAGTATTTGCTTACAGAAGCTACCCGTAAAGCAGGGAGATGGAACCAAGATAAGAATAAAGAAAAAACGAATAACAAGTTTTTCAACCCAACATTATTAATAATGTTGGGTTTTGTACATATCTTTGCTTGAGTCTAGCTGTGGGGACTGTAGGATAAATCCCACCGTCTCGGGCTTCATCCCCTGTCTAAAGAACGAAACACGCAACTGTGTTGCTCTTTCTGGTGGGGCTTTCACCCTCTCGTTACACTTCTGGTAAGTGAAAACAAGATACTTACTGCCTGAATTTCCTGGTAATGCTAATTCCTGACTATTTTAAGGATACAAACCCCTATCCTTCAATGCCTGGGCTACCCTACCCACACCCAAAGTATAAGCCGCCAAACGCAAAGATATGCCTCGTTCCCGTGATTTTGCAATTACCTGATGATATGCACGTACCATCAACTGCTCCATTTCCTGGTTCACCCTTTCCTCATCCCAAAATAGGTAAGATAAACCCTGTACCCACTCCAGATAACTCACCACAACTCCGCCAGCGTTAGCCAAAATATCCGGTAATACGATTACACCCTTTGCCTCTAACACCTCACTAGCTTCGAGTGTAACTGGTCCATTCGCTGCCTCTGCAATGATATGCGCTTTTATTTGATGGACATTATCCTTGGTAATCTGGTTTTCTAGGGCTGCGGGAACCAACACATCACAAGGTAAAGTTAATAACTCTGCATTACTGATGGGTTCTGCACCGGAAAAACCAACTATACTCCTACGGTTATTATCTGCATAGGCTTTTAATGCCGGGATATCCAAACCATCTTCCGCAAATATACCCCCATAACTTGTGGAAACAGCAATAATTTTTGCTCCAGCAGCGTGCATTAATAAAGCTGCTGCACCACCCACATTCCCAAATCCTTGAATAGCAATTCGTATTCCTTCTAAAGACTTGCCTAAATCTGCCAGAGCTGAGCGGACAATAATCATTACACCCCGCCCAGTTGCCATTTCCCTTCCCAAGGAACCACCAATGGACAAAGGTTTACCAGTAACTACCCCTGGTACAGCATGACCCACATTCATGGAGTAAGTATCCATCATCCATGCCATTTCCCGAGCGGAAGTACCCATATCTGGTGCAGGGATATCAACTGAAGGGCCAATATCTTTAATTAACTCACTGGTATAGCGACGGGTAATCCGTTCTAATTCAGTCACACTATAGCGTTTGGGATCTATGGCAATACCACCCTTAGCACCACCGTAGGGAATACCCATCAACGCACATTTCCAAGTCATTAGCATTGCTAAAGCAGATACTTCTCGCAAAGTCACCGCCGGATGATAACGAGTCCCTCCTTTACAGGGGCCCAAAATATCGCTATGTTGTACCCGATGTCCTGCCAGTACCTGCAATTCTCCATTATCACGCCTAATGGGGACGGAAACCGTAATTACCTTGGTGGGGTTGCTGAGAATGTCGATAATTCCTGCATCTAATTTTAATTCCCTCGCTGCTTGGTCTAAGTAGCTACAAGCCTGATCGAAGGGACATATATGGGCGGGGGAAGGGGCTTCTAAAGGTAGTATGGGTGTGGCAACCATAGCAATTCTCCTGATCTCGGTGATGTTGCGAACCGGATTTATTCCACTACGCTATTAGCCTAGCCAGTGGCGTGCAATGGAAAATCCCCATACAACGCTGGCTCACTTTTGATTCGCGCGTGGCTTATATGCCTAGACTAGCGCTATTTTTGCAGAAATGTGTAATTTTTGTAAATTTCGTTACATTTTGCCTTTATATGGTCTGTAGCATAGCTTAAAGTTACATATAATCTGTATAAAAATAAGTACTTTCCCACAAAAATGAAATCTACTAAATATTTTCTTGTCTTAACGTTTTTGACCTTAGCATTTAATGCTTTACCAGCTCGCTCCCAAGAGGTTAATAACTGTATTGAAGGGGCTAAGAAAGACCCTGAGCCTATTGCTAAACTAATTGCATTAGGTAGGGCTAAAAATGTGGCTCGTCAGGCAGCTGAAGCTGCTAATGGTGGTATAAATAAGTACCGTGCAGATGATGCAATGCATGGCCCTGTTGCCCAAGCTCCTTGTACAGATAATGCTGATGGTACATGGACATTTACTTTTGAGGGCACAGTTCCTGGGGAGAAAACACCAAGTTTTGTCACAGCAGTTACCATTAATAGCGACACTTTTGAGGTAAGGGTCGATCGCAATCAGGATTTAAGAACAACAGCAGAGGAGATGTAGATGGGCTATGTTTTAAGAGTGGAATTAATCCCAAATCAACAATGGATTATCCGTTTTCTCACATCTAAAATTGCATGACTACATCAACAATATCTAACCCGGAAGTTTATCAAGGTCAATTTGGTGAATTTACCGTGACCAAAAGCGATCGCACTGAGGTAATTATTTACCGTTGTGGTCTAATGGTAGGGGCTTTGTGCTTTGCTATTGGCACTTATTTAGTATTGCAATACAACAGTCCCACTGTTCTGAGATTAATTACCTTTCTCTACGCTGGCTTTAGTATTGCTCTCGGTGTCAGCCTGTGGCATATTCATATTTACATGGTGCAGTTACACCGAATATTGCAAGCATTTTGGGTGATTGGTACTATTAGCGCTATGGTTGTGGCATTTTCTAGTAACGAGCCTTTAGCTGTCACCGTTTATCATCAACCATTAACAATTTTCGGTATTGGTTTTACCTTTGCAGCTTTAACTGGTATCTACTTCAAAGAAGCCTTTTGCTTTAATCGCTTAGAAACGAAGTTCTTAACTCCCACAGTTCCTTTACTGCTGTTGGGACATTTGACAGGGATTTTACCTCTGTATTGGGAACAGTTTTTATTAGGATTTTGGGCAGTTTTGTTTATGATTTTTGCCATTCGTAAAATAGTTCAAGCAATTCCTCCTGATATTGGTGACAAATCTGTGTTTGAGTATTTAAAGACACAGCGTGCAGCTAAAACATAATTAGGGGATGTCAAGAAAATTTTACAAATCTAGACGCAAACCAAAAATACCACTCATAAAACGGCAGGAAATATGGATGCTAACATTTCAGGGTTGGCTAATTGCGATCGCAATGATTGTAGTCTTAATTATCTTCGCAATTACTCACATCCATCCCTTTCTTGCTGTCAATTCTCCCGTAGCCGCAGATATATTAGTGGTTGAAGGTTGGATGAATGATAACGCCATCAAATCAGCTTTGAGTGAATTTCAAGGAGGTTCCTATCGTCATCTAGTCACAACAGGTATTCCCGTAGAAAGAGGATACTATTTGGCTGAGTATAAAAATTTTGCCCAAATTGCAGCAAACAGTCTCAAAAAAATGGGTTTAGAGGCGGAAAAAATTACCATTGTTCCCTCCCCAGAAGTCAGAAAAGATCGGACTTATGCATCAGCGATCGCTTTTCGTCAGTGGCTAGAAAAAACAGATATACAGCCCCAAGCAATTAATATTGTCAGCGAATCAACTCATGCTCGTCGCAGTTGGCTAATGTACAAAAAAGCCCTGGCACATAAAAGCAAAGTAGGTATCATTTCCATACCATCGCAAAATTACGATCAGCAAAAATGGTGGATGTATAGTGCTGGCGTTCGTGCAGTCATTAATGAAACGGTAGCTTATCTTTATGCTTTGATTGTGAGTTGGCAAGCCTAGTGTAGCGCTAGGCGCAAGTAATAAGTAATAAGTAATAAATAATAAGTTTACTGCTCATAGGTTTGGGAGCATCCCAATTTTTGAAAAAGCCCTCAGGCTG
>NZ_FYBH01000052.1 GCF_900185595.1 Calothrix rhizosoleniae SC01 | reverse complement strand
AGCTGGTAAGATTGTCAACATATCCCGCGCCGCTTTGACAAATACAGCATCCAATTCCTGAAAGCGCACAGGATCGAGCAAAAAGCGGACTTCTTCTACAATAGTTGAATCGAGATTTTGTTGATGAGTAAATGCAGCCTCAAAAACTGCTAAATACTGGGATTTGATACCTAAACCCTTGGCTAATATCTGCAAATACTGTTTCTCGCGGGAATCCATTTCTCCATCAGCAGCAGACATTTCATAGCCAAAGCCAATTAATAAAAGCCGTTGAGATTCTGTCAGTGTAGCCGTTAATGTTAAGACATCATTACTTTTTCCATAAAGCTGATTTTCCTTAACTCCTTTAATCATCAAATGGGTTAATCTACGCACATCACTTTCTGGCATACTGAAGCTATATAGAGTTGTAAGTAGCCTTTTTTTCTCAGATTCCGCCACTTTACCATCGATAAATATTACACCCAGCAACACCGTTACTAAACTTGCCAGAAATATCACTGGTGGTGTTATATCCTTTTGGCTGAGGTTTTTCCCAGTAATAAGTGACAACAAATCAAGTGCTTCTTTCTTAACCAGTAATGTATCCATAAATACTAATTATTGATAGAGTTACCCGTACTTAGTATGCCCAGTCTTTAGTCAAAATTTATCCATGCATAGAGTAATTACGGTTACTATCTGTTTTCCGTAATAGCTAGGCTTAAAACATTAGTGCTTTATATAACCTCAAGAATATGTTATTTACATTTCCCTCTGCTATTCAAGCTGGTATTGCAGCTGGTAAATATGTACAAGTATTTAGTAATGGAGTCCCCATTGGTATGGTTAGGGACTCTGTAACTGGAAAATTTGTTAGTCATGCGATAGGCGCAACATTAGATGGTAGTCCCTTATCACCATTTATTTCTCCACTTCAGTTTTTGATTAAAGGAGCTGGTATGGTACAAACCCATATAGGTTTCCAAGATACTTACCAACGAATTGATGCAGTAAAATCGGGAGTACAACTAGTACAACAAGGTATAGGGGTTCTTCAAGCAACTTCAGGAGTGGGAATTGCTATGCAGGGAGCAAGTATGGTACAAAACCATATGGGTTTTCAAGAAACCTATCGCCAAATTGATCTAGTAAAAGCTGGTTTACAATCCCTACAAGCAAGCGTGGGAGTCTTACAAGCAACCACCGCATTGATTGGTGTCGGAACTGTAGCTAGTGTAGCCTTGGGTGCTGTCAACTTACACCAAACCCTCAAACTTCGTAAAGAAGTCGAGCAAATGCGCTTAGAGGTCAAAAATGGCTTTATTGACCTAAAACAGGCACTCAAAGACCAAGGAGCGGAAATTAGACAGATAATTGAACAGGTAGCCCAAGATATTAAATTTGAACAACATCGCATAGTATTAATACGGGCTTATGGACTATTTACCCAAGCACTAAACCGCTTTTGTTCAGCCATGCAATTGCAAGATCCTCATCGCAGAAATGCAGAAATTGATGGCTCGCGGGAAATGTTATTCACAGCGTTAGCAGATTATACCAATCCCCACTTGTTAGGAGAAACCTCTGCCCCCGGACAGCTACGCAGATTAGAATGTGCTTGGGCAATAGAACAGGCTATTGTTGCTACCTATCAAGCCCAAAACGAGATGTCAGCTGTTAGTGACAGACTTTACCAACTTCAAAATACCATCAGTGAAAATGCTTGCATGGTAATTGACTCCTGTGATGCAGAAGATGAACTAGATTTCCTATTCCCAGAAATGAGCCGTATTCGTAATCACGATGTTGCAGTTGTGGAGACATGGCAAAATAAAATTGATTGGATGCGTTCTCTTCCTCCTTCAGAACTTGAATTGTTAAATAGTGCTGATTTTCAATCTTCAGAATTTGACGACATCCCAGACACAAACGAAACCACAACAGCTTTAGCAGCACCACCAGAACAACTTGTATATGAAAGTATAAGCGAAAAATCCCATTTCTTTTCCCTACGTGACCAATTAAGCTTGATGTTCAAACCAGCACTACGCCAAGACTATGAAGCCTACGTACATCAACAGGCTAGGGTTGCTGGTTACAGAACATTGGTTCCCCAGAACTTACAGCAAGCTTCTGATTTAACCGTTGCAAACCTCTATTACTACTTTAAAATTCGGGATGAATCGGAAGCAACAGAAGCGTTAGAGGCTGTAGCAATATAAGTAATTTGGTTGAACAATCACCATTGTATAAATACGATATAAATTGAGGTTTTTATCCAGACTAAAAATAGTTGATTAGCATGTTGGGTGAAGGTACAAGATATGATTATTTTATAACAACAATGGAATCAATAAAATGATTATAGAGAGTGCCGATATCTTCCTTTTTGAGTTGCCTCTGATCAAGACTTACACAACTAGTTTTGCAGAGATTAAAAGTAAAAGGAGTATTATTGCTAAATTAACTGCTTCTGGTTTTGTGGGCTATGGAGAGGGAGCAACTTTACCTTTTCCATTTTATGTACCAGACTATGCCGATGTTTCGTTTTTGGTTCTCAAAAAATATATACTCCCCCGTATTATTGGGGTAGATGTGGACAATCCGGCTAGTTTATGTGACTTAATGTCTCATATCAAAGGCTATTCATTTGCTAAAACAGCGGTTGAGACTGCCTTTTGGGATCTGTACTCCCAGATGCTAGATAAACCCCTGCGAGAAATATTAGGTGGAGATAGAAATGAAGTTGAGGTTGGTGGTGCTATAGGAATCATCAAAAATAGAGATCAGTTTCTCAAAGAAGTTGACGCTAATGTTAACAAGAACGTACCCAGATTAAAAATTAAGATTGAGCCGGAATGGGATTTAGAACCTGTTAAGTTGATTAGAGAGAAATATCCTCACCTTCCTCTCCTAGTTGATGCCAATTCTGCTTATACCCTTGATGACATTAATCTTTTTAAAAATCTTGATGAATATAACTTAATGATGTTAGAGCAGCCTCTCGCCTGGAATGATATTGTTGATCATGCCGAGTTGCAAGCACAAATAGAGACTCCAGTTTGTCTTGATGAGAGTATTCTCTCCGCAGAAGATGCCCGTAAAGCATTGAAAATTGGAGCTTGTAAAATTATCAATATCAAACCTGGGAGAGTCGGAGGGCTGACTGAAGCAAAAAAAATTCACGATCTTTGCAGGGAAAACAATGTAGGTGTATGGTGTGGAGGCATGCTTGAATGTTCTGTTGGCAGATTTTTTAATCTTTCAATAGCTAGTTTGCCAGGTTATATTTATCCCGCAGATATGTCTTCTAGTGAGCATTATTTTGCTGATGATATTGTGGTTAATAAATATATTGTGCAGGGAAAAACCACAAAAGTACCAGATTTTTTAAGTGAATTTTGCGTAGACGAGGATAAACTTTGTAAGTATACTGTTGAATCAGCAAGTGCCTCAGATTGATCAACAGGCTAGGGTTGCTGGTTACAGAAAATTGGTTCCCAATAACTTACAACAAACTTCTGAACACAAGCCCTAGTCATTTTCAACTGGTAGGGCGTACAACACGAATCAATTTACCTATTAATGGTTCCTCTTGATGAATTGCTTCATTAATTCGAGTTGCCATTTTTAACCTATCAGTATCATTTGTACAAACAATAATACCTAAATGTTCGGGTGAGCTTCTATGCAATTTGATAAAATCTTGACGATTTAATGTGATAACAGTTCGATTATCGTTGATTGCAAAGGCTAATACTTCGTCATCTGGAATACCTAAATTTGCATTACCAGCTGACTGTACAGTTAAAACATCATGTCCCATTGTTCGTAACAATTCACAAACTTTCCATGGGAACATTTCATCCGCATATAAACGCGCCATGATTTAAGCAGCTTCATTAGCACGGATAGCAGTTTCCATTTCTTCTGGATAAGCATCTGCATATATCCAAGCATTAACTAAATCAGCTGCACTAATATGAGGATAATCTTGCAAAAGTTGGACTTCAGTAATTCCCAGACGACGTGCTTCAACTAATAGCCAAATTGCAATCCGAGTTCCAGTAATGCAGGCTTCTCCACCACAAACACCCGGTGTTTTTGTGATACCTTTTGCCCCAATGTTAATGCTTTGAGTTAGGCTTTGGATAATCGCGGCTTTTTCTGTTGGATGTAATGCTAGGATTTTATGTTCTAGTTCTTGGATATTCATAGAGTAAGTAACTAAAATTTATATTGCAGTTACTTCTAGTATAGCGGTGGAGGTTTTGGTATTGTTTCTACCTTTTTTGGGTTTAAGGTAGAAGAAAACATTTAAACTGCGATAATTGTTACTATAATTCCACATAATAACATCAGACAATACATTGCAGCTTACACATAAATTTTAGCTGGTTTGAAATTTGAAAAGAATGTAATTCATCAATTATTAAGGGAGGAAATTATGCAAGAATCAGATCGCAATCTTTCGTAGGTGTGGATTGAAACTTTAGGAAACCCAACATTACCGATAATGTTGAATTTCCATACTGGTTTATCATCACCCCATCACAACCTGGGATCTACAGGTTCGCTCTCCAACGCCAAAATCCCAAATACACACTCATGCACCCGACGCAGGGGAGAATGAGCCACAAAACGCTCTAACGCCTCCACCCCTAAAGCAAACTCCCGCATCGCCAAGGAACGCTTCAATGATAAACCCCTTTGACGCAAACGTTTGAGATTATTAGGGCTAGAATATTCTGGTCCATAGATAATTCGCAGATATTCCTGTCCGCGACACTTCACCGCAGGTTGAATAATCCCTTTATTACCCTGGACAATGAAATCCATTGGTTTCACTACCATCCCCTCACCCCCAGCTTTGGTCAATTCTTGCCACCAGTGAATACCCTCAGCTTGACTACTTAAATCAGTTAAATTTATTACCTTGTAATTAGTTGCCATTAATATTTGAGAGTCGCACTGGGCAACTTTAGCAATTTGTTCCATATGCCAACGGTGGTCTTTATCTGTATGCACAGCCTCTGCTGTAGCTAGGATATGAAAAGGAGCTAGTTTCAGGTCAGAAATATCATTCACAGACCAACAATAAGGACGGTAAGCACTGATGTAATGCTGTGCCATATCTAACCTTTCTTGGTAAGCACTAAGTTGTTCTCTCACATCAACACCTCGATCGCTTGCTTGCTGTAGCAAATTTATCGTATCGGTCAGAGCAACCTGGGAAGCAATCCCCACAGGTGCATATTGCTCTTTTAATAAACCTTGAGCTTTAACAGACCAAGGCATGAGTTCACAATCCAGACACACCCAATCTGTATTAAATTCTGACCAAAAACCGCTTTCTTTTAGGGCTACATTCACCCGTGCCAGCAATTGTGATTCTACCTCTGAGTGATCAAAAAATCGCCTACCAGTGCGAGTATAGCAAATACCAATACCTTCATCCACTACCCCAAAACGTTCTCTAGCGGCTGATTCATCCCGACAAATTATTACCATCGCTCGGGAACCCATGTGTTTTTCTTCACAAACCACTTCCGTAATTCCCCTGCTCTTATAATAATCAAAAGCTTGTTGGGGATGTTCCAAATATCCTGAAGTTTGGCTAGTTTCCACAGGAGACATGGTAGGAGGGAGATAAATTAACCACTTAGGATTTGCAGCAAAACGACTCATTACTTCCAAAGCCGCGATCGCATTTTCTTCGCGGATAGTAATATTGTTTTTGAGGCGAGTACTGATAATTCGTTTACCCAATACATCCTCTATGTACAACACATCATCTAATTGTTGTTGTGCTGTGAGGGCAGAATTATTCAATCCACCAATGGGCTTGGCTGGTTCACAATAGGTATGTAGGGCTGAAGTACTGACAATTTCCCTTTCTGGATAGCGCAGTGCTGTGAGTTGACCACCAAATACACAACCTGTATCAATATCAATAGTATTGTTAAGCCATTCCGCTTCTGGTACGGGGGTATGTCCGTAAACAACCATCGCATCACCCCGATACTCTGCTGCCCAATTGTAACGGATGGGTAGGCCAAATTCATCAATTTCCCCCGTGGTTTCACCGTAGAGAGCAAAGGAACGAATTTTACCGGAACCTCTTCCTTGGTACTCTTGTTTCATCCCCGCATGGGCTACCACTAATTGTCCATCATCCAATACATAATGGCTGACTAAGGTATCGATAAACTTCTTCAGTTCTTCAATAAAGGCTTGGTTGACATCTGCTGGTAATGCTTCCAATTCTGCCAATGTTTTGGCTAAACCATGACTAACTCTGATATTTTTACCCCGTAATTTCCGCAGTAATTTATTTTCATGGTTTCCAGGAACACACATGCCAGTGCCAGCTTTGACCATATTTCGCACTAACTTGACTGTATCTAAAATTCGAGGACCTCGATCTACTAAATCTCCTAAAAATACTGCTTTACGTCCTTGGGGGTGTTGGTATGTGGGAAAGTTCCAAACATCAGATGTTTCCGATTCTCGTTCATCTGCGGGGATTTGCACATAGCCCAATTTTTCCAATAATGCTTCCAACTCATCACAACAGCCGTGGATATCGCCGATAATGTCAAAAGGACCATGTTCATACTTACGGTTATTCCACAGGGGTTGGCGTTCAATTTCCACAGCGTTAATTTCTGCTACCGAATTGAGAATATGTACGTAACGAAAACCCTCCTTCTCCAAACTTCGTAAAGAACGTCTTAAACTCTGGGTATGGCGACGTACCACATGGGGACCAAAATTGCGGTCGCTTCTTTGTTGATTGCGATCGTGGCATAATTGTTCTGGGAGGTTGAGGACAATTGCTGTGGGGAAGCAATGATATTTACGAGCAATTTGTACTAAGGTTTTACGATCCTCTGGCTGCACGTTTGTGGCATCAATGACTGTGAGTTTCCCGGCTTCTAAGCGTTTGGCAGTGATAAAATGTAGTACTTCAAAAGCATCTTTAGAGGCTGCTTGACTATTTTCATCATTGGATACCAAACCCCGGCAAAAATCTGAAGATATGACTTCAAAAGGTTGGAAGTGTTGGCGAGCAAAAGTAGATTTTCCAGAGCCAGAAGCGCCAATTAAAATTACTAGGGATAATTCAGGAATAGTTACTTTCATCAGGTATATTTTTTATAATTAACAATAAGATTTATTTGTGAGAGAAATTTATTTGTTTGGAAAGTTAGCCTAATTCTTATCTACCTTGAGAACCGTAGTTTCCTAACATGAATGTGGGATTGCTTCCTTACGTCGCAATGACACATCCAAATAATCAGAAACTCCAGATTTCAACATAGACGGGTTTTAGTTCGGGAGCATCCCATTTAATTCTTCTATCTTAACGTCATTTTTATTAAAGCTAGGGCGGCAAAATGTAATGGATAAATTGCATATAGCCATCTAGTCATAACGCCTCGCTGTTCGTTATATAAAATAATGAATAAAGGTGCCAATATCCCCATTAATTCGATGACTGGATATTGAAGAAAATACCAATAGAATAAGTTAATTGCTATATATACTATCCACCAGTTTATATCGAAAGTTTGATAATTGAAAATCGACATTAAAAAAATCACTGTTAAACCATATGCTCCTCCTTCCAAGCAAGGAATATTACTCCAATAACAGGCAAAGACAAAGAATAAAATAGTAACTGCGATCGCTATTTTGCCAAAAGCATGAACTGTTGGTTTGCAAGCTCGAATCATCAACACTCCTGCTGCTAGAGTAAATAAAATATTTAACTGCTTTGGCTTGGTGTCAAACATCAAATAATAAATATATTCATATATAGGTTGAGAGATAATACCTAGCAAAATTAATCTAGTGACATATTTTGTGATATCTGAAGTGTGTTTTTCTCCCATAGCTGCTAACCATGCAAATAAAGGAAAGCTTAAACGCCCTACAGCCACCATCATAGTTACGTCAGGGAAAAATAATCGCCCAATGTGGTCTATGAACATAAAGATGAAGGCAATTATTTTGATATCAAATGATGTCATTTCAGTTATCAGTTATCAGTTATCAGTTACCTCATCGATAAATCGAGGGGCTTGAAACTCAGATTTTTTTGTGCATAGATAAACAATATTTCAACTCATTTTCCTTGCCTCCTTGTTGAAAATTATACCAGTTTAAAAAATGATTGCGACAGATATAAATTTGCAAAGCTTATGTAGTAACTCTTTCACAATCCAAAATCTAAAATCTAAAATTTAAAATGGGATCAGGGACTTGAAATATTGATAGAAAATACGTAGTAAATATGATTAACTCTCATGATTAATTCTCTCAATTTTAAATGAATAATTATCACCTGTTTTGACTATATAAATATCATCAAAACCTTCTTTTAAATCGGGAAAAACTAGCTTTTTGTGAGTTGCTAAAAGTCCAACCATAGGAACTACTTGCTTGTGAGGACGTTGATTATTCCGTTGCTTGCACTCTGCTAACGATGATTGAAAGTAGTAAGCTAGGACTCGAAAACCTTTTGCCTTCGCTGGTTGAATATAGCGACTTCTGTCTTCTATCGTTGGGTTTGTGTTATCCACAACGAAACCCTGCTTAGCCTCTAAACAAGCTTGGAAAATAATTTTTTCTCGGTGACGGGTTTTCAGCATATCTAAGTTAATCCGGATATGGGTATCTAAAAAATACTGGCGGTAACATGAGGATTTACCTGCACTCTGGATACCAATGAAAATAATCGCTTCCATGATGAGAGAAGAGTGAAGGAATGAGAGAGTGAGAGAGTGAGAGAGTGAGGGAGTGAGTGAGGGAGGGAGTGAGGTAATGAGAGAGTGAGAGAGTGAGAGAGTGAGGGAGTGAGGGAAGCAATTATTTTTAACTCCTAACTGTCAACTGTCAACCGTCAACTAACAAATCACTATTTGCGAGAAAATATACCCATTTGGGTTGGAGCCCCTACTTCTAGATCCTCGTCTCCCACGGCTTGAAATTCCACGGTATAACTAAACTTTTCTCCTATTCCCTTTGCCCAATTTTGAAATTCTTCCCTAGTCCATTCAAAACGATGATCTTGATGACGCAATTTACCAGGGGTAAGGCTGGGAAATTTGACGTTATATTCTATGTTGGGGGTGGTAAGAACTACTGTTCGGGGTTGGGCGAATTCAAATAATACCCGTTCAAAGGCTGATAATCGAGGTAAATCAAGATGCTCAATTACTTCAATGACTGCGGCTGCATCATATCCCAGCAAGCGTTTATCTTTGTAGGTGAGTGCTCCTTGCATCAATTGTACATTGCCAGATGAGGACAACCGTTCTAATCTTTCATCTGCTCTTTCTAAAGCCCTATAGGAAACATCAACACCAGTAATTTTGTGAAAATAACCATCTTTTGCCAGTTTCTTTAACAAATTACCTTGACCACAACCCAAATCAACTATTCTCTTAGCACCTTTATTTTTCAAAGCTGCAACCACTGCATCTAAACGTTGCTGATTCAAACTCAGAGGTTTTTCTACTGCTGCTTCTTCCTCAGCTTGCTTTTCTGCTGCTCCATCGGGATCTGGCTCATCTTCCTCTGTTAGTTGGAAGAGGGCGATGCGAGTCAATTTTGGCTGTCTTTTGAGATAACGTTTAATAATTTGTTCTTGGGCTGGATGTTCCTTTAACCAACCCTCACCGTGACGTAACAGTTTCTCTACTTCGTCATCACCAACAAAGTAATGTTTATCATCATCCAATACTGGTATAAGTACGTAGAGATGGCTGAGTAAGTCAGAAAGGGTCACAGTATTTTGTAACTCTACTGTGTAATATGGGCTTTGTCCCCATTCAGGAAATTTTTCATCCAAGATATAACCTTGGGCGCTGACAGAGTATCCCAAAGGCTCAAATAATTGTCTGAGGAACCCTTCACCACCGCGACAGGGTAATACAGATAGGTTGGCGATTAAGGGGATGGGGGTTTGGACTAATTCTGGTAATTCCTTGCAGCGTCCATTTAAAGCAGTACTAAATACTTGAGCGATCGCAACACTTAAAAATGAAGAAGCAACGTAAGGGCGATCGCTCACATATTGGATTAAATTACTACTCCTTCCGCGCACTAATTTTACGGGATCAACATCTAATAGTAATGCAGCCGTACATTTTTTTATACTAGCCTCTGGATAAAAGATATGTGCTTGTCCAAAGGATAGAGGAAAAGATTGACAACGGTCTGGATGCTTATGCAATAAGTAACCCAGGTCAGTTGCAGGTTGGTGTGTTGTGGTAATTGTTAGTAGCATTCACTTTCAAAAAGGTGAACATGGGTGAGAATAGTGAATACTACCTTAACAAAACTGATGATTACGGAGAAGTTAAGGGTATGAAGGATTTTCTACCACATGTATAGTAGGGTGGGCAGTGCCCACCTTACCCTTATTGAGAAGGTGCAAGATGTGAGATAGTGCTATATCTATCCAGAATCTCAAATAGTTTGACTTGAAAGATGAGCAATAAACCAAAAATCATAGTTTTAGATGATGACCCTACTGGCTCCCAAACAGTCCACAGTTGCTTGCTGCTAATGGGTTGGGATGTGGATACCTTGCGTCTGGGCTTGCGGGATGATGCACCGATTTTCTTTATTCTCACTAATACTAGGGCATTAACACCAGATGCAGCGACCAAAGTCACCAGAGAAGTATGTCAAAATTTGAAATTGGCACTAGATGCTGAAGGAATCAAGGATTTTCTAGTAGTGAGTCGCTCTGACTCTACCTTACGAGGACATTATCCCGTAGAAACCGATGCGATCGCTCAAGAACTTGGTTCATTTGATGCCCATTTTCTAGTACCGGCTTTTTTTGAAGGAGGACGTATCACCCGCGATAGCACACATTACCTGATAATTGATGGTGTCCCCACCCCAGTCCATGAAACTGAATTTGCCCGTGATTCCGTATTTGGCTACCATTACAGTTACTTACCTAAATATGTGGAAGAAAAAACTAATGGGCAGATTAACGCAGACTCAGTAGAAAGGTTTATACTTGAAGATATTCGTGCTGGTAGTCAAGAGCGATTAATGCAGTTAACTGGTAATCGCTGCGGTGTCGTTGATGGAGAAACCCAAGCAGATTTAAACCAATTTGCCCAGGATATTCTCACCGCAGCCAGTCAGGGCAAGCGATTTCTATTTCGTTCCGCCGCTAGTATTTTAACTGCTTTAGCAGCCTTACCACCTCAAGCGATCGCCGCAGAAAATATGGCAAAGTATGTGCGGGATGGCAAACCAGGAGCAGTAATTGTTGGTTCTCACGTCAAAAAGACTACTCAACAACTAGAAAAACTACTGCAAGCTTCAGGAACTGTCGGCATTGAAGTCGAGGTGTCAAAATTGTTAGATGGGGGTAATGCATCAGCAACCCTTCTAGAATCAGCCCTAGGGATGGTAAATCAGGCACATAATGACGGCAAAACACCAGTGGTATATACCAGTCGTCAGGAATTAACTTTTACGGACGTAGAGACACGATTGGCGTTTGGGATTCAGGTTTCTAGTTTATTAATGGCTATTGTCCAGGGATTACCATCTGACATAGGATTTTTAATTAGTAAGGGTGGTATTACCTCCAATGATGTTTTAAGCACAGGTTTAAACTTGACTTTTGCCCGATTACTTGGTCAAATTTTAGCTGGCTGTTCTATGGTGCGTACTCCCTCAGACCATCCCCAGTTTCCTAATTTACCATTAGTATTATTTCCAGGCAATGTTGGTAATGCTGATGCCTTAACTGTCGTTTATCAAAGATTGAGTAAGCACCTTGGAGGCTAGCTGGAAGGAGTGAAGGAGTGAAGGAGGGAAAGAGGGAAGGAGTGAAAGAAGTGTGGGAAGTGTGGGGAGATGAAATAACTAACCATCAACCCTCAACTACCAACTAGCAACTACCAACTAACAACTAACAACTAACAACTAACAACCGTCCCCCGCAATGAACTATAAATCATCTAACATAGTTAATTGCTCAGTATCTCTCTTTTGGCTGGTAACGCATGAATTCTGATTCTGCCACCCCTAATATAAATTCCCACTCTACCTCTTCGGGTGAGGAGAAAGATGATAATTCTATTCTTCCCGATGCAGAGGTTAATTCTGTTCTGCAATATTTAAGGTCAAATGCGACCACTGTCGATAATGACCTACAGCAACATCAAGCACCCTCCCAATTACCTGTTGGGAATATAAACAAAAATGAGAACCTAGATACAAATAAAACATCCCCTAACAAAAATGGGGATGAGAAAAATCAAATCCTCGACTTAAATTCCCCAGATTTACAACCCTTAGTCAATCTTAATAAAAATCTGCAAATCCTATTCAAAAGGGAAGATGGCAAACTATTATTAATTTTGCCCAGAGAATCCCAAATACCTACTGCCGAAGTTAGCTTGTCAGAAATTTGGCAACAACTAAAACTGCGCCTCAACGCTGGCGATCGCTTACAATCTTCCCAGACTCCAGTACATCTAGTAGCTGGGAACCGCCTACTAGATGTAAGGCATCTCCAAGAATTAGCAGAAATCCTAGGAGAACATCAAATACAGCTCAAATCCGTATCTACCAGTCGCCGTCAAACTGCGATCGCGGCTGCAACTGCGGGTTATTCTGTAGAACAAGTAGAAATAGATTCCCTACTTTCCCAACCTCAATCTACTACCACCTCCTTAGCTGATGCCCTTTACTTAGAAATGACTGTTCGTTCTGGAGTGGAAATTCGCCATCCAGGAAGCGTTATTATTTTGGGAGATGTAAATCCAGGTGGTAACTTAGTGGCAGATGGCGATATTCTAGTTTGGGGTCGCTTGCGTGGAATTGCCCATGCTGGTGCTGGGGGTAATCGTCACTGTCTGATTATGGCACTGCAAATGGAACCAACCCAATTGCGAATTGCCGACGCTGTAGCTAGAGCCCCAGAAAAATCACTTACCCAGTTTTACCCGGAGGTGGCTTACATCGCACCGGAAGGCATCCGTATTGCTAAAACTAATGATTTTTCCAGACCCCAACTCACCAACCTGAATTTACCGGATGAAGATTGAATAATTTATAAGTGTAGGGTGAAAAAAGAGTCTTTGTCTTTAGGAGAACGAGTTTTTAATTGTGAGTCAGCGCGTTGGGCGGTTTCCTCGACTTGGAGCGACTGGCGTTGGCGCAGCCTCTCCGGAGGAGATACCCGTAAGGGTGAAAACTGCGGTTTGCAAATAGACAAAGATTTAAATGCCAGTATTAATTTGAGTCAGGCGGTGAGTTCCACCGTGATAGCCTGTGGAGTAGATAACGCCGACGTTGCTACGGTGAAGCAGGAAGTTAACGTCTTTTCTGCCAATGAGTAGATTTAGGTAAGTTTAACAGAACGGCGCTCATACTTTATAATTCATATTTCCATCCACTGTTTCATATCCTATTATCCTCATCCCTATTGAGAGCGCGTTTCGATCATGACTCGCATTGTTGTTATTACCTCCGGTAAAGGAGGGGTGGGTAAAACCACAGTTTCCGCTAATTTAGGCATGGCTTTAGCCAAAATCGGTCGTCAAGTTGCCTTGATAGACGCGGATTTTGGTCTGAGAAATTTGGATTTGCTCCTGGGACTAGAAAACCGTATTGTCTATACTGCGGTGGAAGTTTTAGCCCGTGAGTGTCGTTTAGAACAAGCCCTAGTCAAAGATAAACGACAACCAAATTTAGTATTGTTACCTGCTGCTCAGAATCGTAACAAAGATGCTGTTACTCCTGATCAGATGAAATTACTAGTAAATGCACTGGCACAGAAGTATCAATATGTAATTCTTGATAGTCCTGCGGGCATTGAAAACGGATTTAAAAATGCGATCGCTCCTGCGAAGGAGGCTCTAGTTGTCACCACCCCAGAAATTTCTGCGGTACGGGATGCTGATCGTGTGGTTGGGTTACTGGAAGCGCAGGGGATTAGGCGTACTCACTTAATCATTAATCGAATCAGACCCACCATGGTACAGGCAAATGATATGATGTCCGTAGAAGACGTTCAGGAATTACTTGCCATTCCTCTAATCGGGGTAATTCCTGATGACGAGAATGTAATTGTTTCTACTAATCGCGGCGAACCTTTAGTATTAGCGGAAAAGGAAAACTCCTCTTTAGCTGCTATAGCTTTCGAGCATATTGCCCGCAGGCTAGAAGGGGAAGCTGTGGACTTTATCGATTTAGATGCACCCCCAGCAAATATTTTTTCCCGTCTGCGAAAGCTGTTGTGGACCAAAATAGTTTAATTTCCTCAATTCCTCTTATGCACATCCCTAGCAATGATTCTTGAACTTCTAGAAAAACTTTTTTCTCGCGGTGCTGACAATAGTCGTTCTGAAGTCAAACGCCGTTTACAATTAGTAATATCCCACGACCGCGCTGACTTAAGCCCCCAGATGATGGAAAAAATGCGGCAAGAAATCTTGGAAATTGTTTGCCGTTATGTAGAAGTGGAAAATGATGGTTTGGAATTTTCCCTAGAAAGCAATCAAAGGACAACCGCATTAATTGCTAATTTACCCATCCGCAGGGTGAAAGAAACTCCGGGGAAAGAAACACAAGTTAATAACGATAATACTAGTAATAATGATGATAGTCAGGCTTCTTCGCCAGTTAGTGGCAAATAATCCATAGTGTTTGTTTCACTAATGTAGGCGGAGAAAAAATTGATTAGGGGGATTTGCATTTATGCCGAAATTATAGTTGGAGTAAAACTGTGCAACAGTTAGACCAGGTGATTCATGTCGCCAGTCAACCGAAAGAATGCCCAAACCCAAAATGTTGTGATTTCGTGGAAAGTGGCTGGTCTGTATTTGAGTGTTACAAAGTTATGATGACATTTGAGGATTAGATCACTTCCATGCAATCCAGACAATGATTACTAGAGCCACAGACATTGCATATTTGCGGGATAAATTAGCAAAATACGGGTATTTATCAATACTTCAAATCATGAAGTAACAACCGAATAGAGTACTTAAGCATATCCACGGATTTAGAATAGCATAATGTTTTTTATGTAGGTGTGCAAGATAATGGCGGAAACGTGTGTTTTTTCTTTTAATTGCAAAGTTATTTAAAGCTTTGTGTCTTTTTGCCGGAAATTTTGCTCATGTAAGAACCTATGGTGCATAATTAGAATGCAGCTTTTTATCTATGTATTTTCTCGCGTGTGAAGTGAAAAAATCGGCATTGCATCGTTGCGGGATGATAATCAAATTTGCATAAGCTGAAACTATTGATAAATCAAGGAAAAATTTCTTCGTATATATTAAAATCATCCCTTGATTGTGCAACGCCAACAAATATCTTCCTCCCCTAAGAGGATGTTTGGAAAGTATCGCTCATTACCCAAAATCCCTGTTG
>NZ_FYBH01000203.1 GCF_900185595.1 Calothrix rhizosoleniae SC01 | reverse complement strand
AATATATCCATTGCTATATAATTTAAAAAGCAGCAAAAGGACAATTTAAAAACCGTCCCTAGCTAGCAGGAACGGTTAATAAGGTTTTGATATATTTAATTACCTAGCACACATAGGCTAAAATAAGAGTAGTATCTGCAACATGTAAAAAGTGGAATATCTAAGTATCATTACTTATTACTTGTTACTTCAAAATCCCTACATCTTAACCAATCATCAAGCTACTTACAGCCAAAATTGCAGCGATAATATAAAACACAGCTACTAATTGCAATTCCGACCAACCAGATAATTCTAAATGGTGATGTAATGGTGCCATTTTCAACAAACGCTTACCTTTACCATCGGCTCCTTTGGTCGCTTTGTAGTAACCGACTTGAGCCATTACCGATATGGTTTCCACAAAGAAGATACCACTGAGAATAAACAATCCGAATAAGCTATTGGTTACCAGTGCTACCGCCCCTAAAGCTCCTCCCAATGCGAGGGAACCAGTATCTCCCATAAATACCCTGGCTGGGTTGCGATTATGTGCTAAAAATCCCAAACAACCACCACTCAATGAAGCACAGAATATCATTAATCCAGGGTCGGTGGGGGCAATCATAGCACCTAAGGCTAATAATGCAATTGCTGCTGTACCAGCCGCTAAACCATCAATGCCATCGGTTAAGTTAGTTGCGTTACTCTCTGCTAGTAACACAAAGCCAGCAAGGGGCCAGAATAACAGACCTAAGGGCAGGGAAAAACCTAATGGTAAAGCAATATTAGTGATATTAGCAGGTTGGGTGAACATTAACCATAGACAAAAGATTGCTGCCGCAGCAATTTGTAATCCCAACTTCATCCGGGGGGATATCCCTTTGTTGGATTTACGGCGTAAAATTTGCCAATCATCAATCCAGCCAACAAAGCCAAAACTCAAGGTTAATAAGGAAACAGCCACTACATGGCTAGCGAAATGAGACCAAATACAGGCAATTAATACAGCTGTGGGTACAAAGAAAATGCCACCCATCGTTGGCGTGCCAGCCTTTTTCAAATGAGCCTGAGGTCCATCTTCACGAATGATTTGCCCAGCTTTTATATTTTGTAATAAGGGCACTACTACATAACCCATAGCGGCTGAAATCAGGGCAGATAATAATAGTGGCAGGGTCAGCGAAATAGGTTGCCAAGGCGATCTATTTGCCATGCCATCTAAAATCAGCGCCCCTAGGGTTAGTCCTCCACCTAAAATGGAGGCTAAAGCGATACCAGAAGTATTTAAACTTTGCTGGGGAGATAATTTAGCGTCCACAGAATTTTCCCTTCACTCCACACTTTACACTTTCAAAAATTAGATAGCCAGGGCGGGAAATTGTACCCTATACCCAGACTATAATCTACTATCTGCTAGTCGTCCCCTTCTTCATCATCGAAATCATCGTCATCATAACCGATTCCGTCTTCTACGCCCAGCATGGATTCCACATCTTCCTCTTCTTCTGAGGTTTGTTTTTCGTGAACATCACGGGGTATCAAACGATTGCTTGATTTTAACCAGTCTAATAAAGAAGATTCTTGCTTTACTGGGATAATATCGGCTCTTTGGTTGCGAGGTGCTTCACGTAATGGAGAGTTCAACATGTCGATATATCGATGACTAAAAAAAGGGATTATCAAATAGACATTTAGAGTCTATCACTTGATCAAGCACATTTTAGTTATTCATTCAAGATGTGCCAGATAAAATCCGACAAATAAATATTTATTTAACATAGATAAAGTAAATGGTGACATTGAATTTAGGGTTTTGCATGGGTATATCACAAATGAATGCTTAAATATTTTCTGAATACTGATAATTAATTCTGATGTTTGGAGGTAATTAGGTGACAACAGCAAAAACCGATCTTTTACAAGCGATCGCTGGTACAAATCGCGGTATCCTCGCAACTGAAGCCAAAAAGCAAGCTATTTCAGTGGCGATCGCCAACGTGGAAAATATTAATCCCACACCTAGCCCTCTAACAGCGACTCATTTGCTCAATGGTAACTGGCGATTAATATATACGACTAGTAAGGCTTTATTAAATCTTGATCGCCTACCTGGGAGCAAAGTTGGTCAAATTTATCAGTACATAGATGTAAATACTAATAGTATCTACAACCTCGCAGAAATTGTTGGACTACCCTATGCTGAAGGCTTAGTTAGCGTTGCTGCCAAATTTGAGCCTATTGGTGACAAACGTGTAAATGTCAAATTTGAGCGTTCAATTATCGGTTTACAACGTTTAATTGGCTATAAATCTCCAGATGATTTTATCCAACAGATTGAGGCTGGGAAAAAATTTTTGGCAATTGATTTCCCTATCAATAGCAATCAGCAGCAAGGATGGTTAGATATTACCTACATTGATACAGATCTGCGTATTGGTCGGGGTAACGAGGGAAGTATATTTGTATTAACCAAAACATAGAAATTTTTGCCAATGTGTATTTTGGGTTTGCGACCGCAAGATTAATCATACAGACGTTTTTTGTCAAGAGTGGTTTAGCCCCACACCCCAGGTGAAAGGCTGAAACCATGATAAATAATACAGTTACTCTTAAAAATTTAATATCTCAGAGAGAGATGAGGGTGAGTGGTGACTCCCTTCATCAAAATTCATAAGGCGAATCATGATGGCAAAAGTATGGTGTGTATTTTGGATGTTTATTTTTATTCCACCCTTTAATCTTTGCTTGTATAGGATTGCTAATTTCTACTTCAGCGATAGATTCTAGTTTCCGGAGTAATTAAGCAATTTAGACAGCTTAGCTGACTGACAGCACCAGGAATCTCGATTTTGAATCCATGAATTTTCCAGTTCCTTTGTTTAACCAGAGTCCTTTACACTTGATGATAAATAACTTAACAAAGAGGATAGAAGAGACATTCAAGTTGTAGAGTGAGAACAAATAGCCCTATATACTGGCAATTCATCACTAAAAAGGAAAAAATCATGGTTCAACGCGGTTCTAAAGTACGTATTCTCCGTAAAGAATCCTACTGGTATCAAGATATTGGTACCGTTGCATCCATCGACAAATCTGGCATCAAGTATCCTGTAATCGTCCGTTTCGAAAAAGTTAACTACAATGGCTACAGTGGTAGTGCAAGTGGGGTAAATACTAATAACTTTGCCCCTGATGAACTAGTAGAAGTAGAAGCACCCAAGGCTAAAAAATAAAATTTCCCACATTAGCCATTAGGGGATTATTTGTACAGACGATGGAAAATAAGGAAAGATGGGGAAGGTATGGATCTGACTTCCTTTTTGGTCGATTCAGTCTTTCTTACTCTTTATTTTTCCATCGTCTTCTGATTGGGAAAAATCCTTCCAGAGGATAAAATATACAGGGAATATTGATCTGAATTAATTGCAAGTCACGAATTATTTTATCCGTTGTCATGCCTGAACTGCCAGAAGTAGAAACGGTGCGTCGAGGGTTAAATAGTTTAACCCTGAACCAAAAAATTATTGGTGGAGAAGTACTACTCGAACGTACAGTAGCTCAACCTACATCGATAAATAAATTTATCGATGGAATTCAAGGGAATACCATTGCTGCTTGGCATCGTCGTGGTAAATACCTGCTAGCCCAACTTTCACCCGCTCCAGGCTGGCTGGGGGTTCACCTGAGGATGACAGGACAGCTTTTGTGGTTAGATAAAAATGAACCATTACACAAACATACAAGGGTTAGATTATTTTTTCAGAACAATAGGGAATTACGTTTTGTTGATCAGCGTACATTCGGTCAAATGTGGTTAGTTGCTCCGAGAGTGGAAATAGAAACCATTATTACTGGTTTAGCAAAACTAGCAGCTGATCCATTCTCAGATGAGTTTACAACGGAATATTTGGCCAAAAAACTCCACAATCGTCGTCGTCCCATCAAAACTGCCCTACTAGACCAGTCAATGGTGGCAGGATTAGGTAATATCTATGCTGACGAAGCCCTATTCCTGAGTAAAATTCGACCAGAAACTCAATGTATAGATTTGCAGCGATCGCAAATTGAAAGTTTACATACTGCTATAATTAAGGTATTAGAAACCAGTATTGCTGCTGGTGGCACTACTTTTAGTAATTTTCTCAACGTCAAAGGCGTTAACGGCAATTATGGCGGTGTAGCTTGGGTTTACAACCGTACAGGAGAACCGTGTAAAATTTGCGGTGAGCCAATTCAACGCATTAAACTAGGCGGACGTTCGAGTCATTTTTGTGGGCAATGTCAACCCCTTGGGGGAATTAAAAAGTCAAAATTATCATCCCCATAAATATCAATTGCTTCCTGCGGTACGAGCTAAGATCCTTTATGAAAAGATCTAATCAAACACTAGAGGGAAAATTATGCCTGTCAAAAAAGGAAGTATGGTACGTGCTGTGCGCGCCCAGATAGAAAATAGTCTAGAAGCGCAAGCCAGTGATTCTCGTTTACCTTCCTACTTGTTTGAAAGCCAAGGGGAAGTAATGGATATCAAAAATGATTATGCCCTCGTGAAATTTGGTAAAGTGCCAACCCCGAATATTTGGTTGCGTTTAGATCAAATTGAAGAGTTCAAATAATTTATTATGTATACTTCCCCTACTTCTCCAAGTCTGTGTCGTTCACCCCGAGTTACCGTTATTGGTGCTGGTAGAGTTGGTAGCACCCTAGCTCAACGCATAGCTGAAAAGAATTTAGCCAATGTCGTATTGTTAGATATTCTTCAGGGAATGCCTCAAGGACTAGCATTAGACTTGATGGAAGCAAGGGGAATTGAACTTCACCACCGTCAAATTATTGGTACTAATGATTATGCCGATACATTTGATTCCGATATTGTGGTTATTACTGCTGGATTTCCCCGTAAACCGGGCATGACTAGGGATAATTTACTACTAACCAATGCCAAAATTGTGGTATCCGCAGCGAAAAATGCGATCGCTCATTCTCCCAATGCAGTATTTATCATAGTCACAAATCCCTTGGATGTAATGACTTATCTGGCTTGGCAAGTCACAGGATTGCCTCCTTATCGGATTATGGGCATGGCGGGGGTATTAGACTCAGCCCGGTTTGAAACCTTCATTGCAATGGAATTAGGGGTTTTACCTGCTGACGTAAAAGCAATGGTACTGGGTAGCCACGGGGATTTAATGGTTCCTTTATCCCGTTGTGCCACCGTTCATGGTATTCCTGTAACAGAACTCTTAGATACAGCTACCATCGAACGCTTGGTACAGCGTACCCGTCGTGGTGGAGCAGAAATTGTTGAACTAATGCAAACTGGTGGAGCATTCTTTGCTCCCGCCTCAGCCGCCTGTGTAATGGTAGAGTCAATTTTATTAAATCAGCATCGCTTATTACCCGTAGCAGCATATCTCCAGGGAGAATATGGACTAAAAGATATTTTTCTTGGGGTTCCTTGCCGTTTAGGATGTGGTGGAATTGAGAATTTGGTGGAACTATCCCTCATCGATGAGGAACTGGCTGAATTACACGCCTCAGCCCAAGCTGTGAAGCAAAATATTGACAAGGTGCAGGGGGTATTGGTTTAACAGTTGTCAATTATCAGTTATCAGTTATCACCTGGGTTTAAGTTCCCCTGGCATCTTTCAAAAAGCGGTGCCATACCGATTAGGCGATTCTCCAATGTCGATTTATTAAAATTTAGCTGCCGAGGTAGGGTTTGAACCTACAACCTCGCGGTTAACAGCCGCTTGTTCTGCCAGTTAAGCTATAGAGCAATACAAATTTCCCAATAGGGGCGGGAATGGTAGGAATCGAACCCACGTCTCCAGGGCTTTGTGCCGCGATGCATAAGTACAAGGCTCAATAATCCCTTTCTTGATGCAGTCGCTCATGGGAGAGACCCCTTTTCTGCTCTCCTGCTCCCTGCTCCCCTACCTCTTCGTGACCAAGCTTTGAACCCCTACGCCCTAGGGACTTTTTATCAGATTTTTTATTGAATTTTTCGGCTGTATTTCTGCATTTAATTGGATTACACCTAACATATTAGATAATAATTTGTGAATCACCAGGTATCCGACTTTTTGGGGAAGGTGGTTCTCTGAGCTTTTCTATTTTTACAAATCGGATAGGATTACGATATTTATTTGAGATAAATACTAGTAGTTTTTAGATAATTGTCAACAATGAAGTACAATAAATCTGCACAATTATTTAGGAACTTCAAATACAAAAAATATCTCCAACTAGCAAAGGTCGCTTTAGCTAATATATCTCATTATGTCAAGTTATTTTACCAGTGCAGTTAATGTATTTTTTGGTGTTCCTTTGTGTAATCTAAATTTATGTAATTTAGATTTTATGCCGATTAAATCTCGGCTTTTCCCACAAATGCACAATGTTTAAATATTTTTCATGCTTAAGACAAAAACAAGAGTAAGTTTTTCTAAAAACATTGGTTTTAGAAAAGAATTGAATCAACGAGTTGATGCTTATTTTAAAGCTGAAAATATTTCTCCACGAGATAATTTGACAATGTATTTAAAGACAGTAATTATCTTGGTATGGGTGATTGCTGCTTGGATATTTACTCTCTTTGGTCCACCAATCATATGGATGAAAGTGCTTGGATGTATTGTCTTAGGATGTGGGGTTGCTGGTGTTGGTTTTAGTGTCGGTCATGATGCCAATCATGGAGGTTACTCGAGTAAAAAATGGGTTAATTATTCCTTAGGATTAACCTACGACATAATTGGTTTATCTAGTTATTTATGGAAATTTCGTCATAATTTTCTACATCATACTTACACTAACATTTTAGGATATGACGTAGAAATACATGGAGATGGATTAATCCGGATGTCTCCATTTATGGAACGTAAATGGTTTCATAAATTTCAACATATTTTAATTTCTTTTATTTACGCCATAGTGCCATTCTATTGGTCTGTAGCAGACGTAAATCTGATCTTATTTAAGCGCAAATATCATCAGCATTTGATTCCAAATCCTAAGCCACTCGAAATGATGATTTTGTTCGGTGGTAAAATTATGTGGTTAGGTCTATTTCTCCTAATTCCCATAGTAATCGGATACAGTCCCATCCAGGCTATCATCGGATTTGGTATTACCTATATGACCTATGGGGTATTAATTTGTAATGTTTTCATGCTTGCTCACGTTCTCGAACCAGCAGAATTTATAGAACCACATCCCGATCTAAATATTATTGAAGATGAATGGGCAATTTTTCAAGTCAAAACAACAGTGGATTTTGCACCTAACAATAAGTTTTTAAACTGGTATTTGGGTGGACTAAATTATCAAACTGTTCATCATTTATTCCCTCACATTTGTCACATTCATTATCCCAAAATAGCACCAATACTAGCAGAAGTATGTGAGGAATTTGGTGTTAATTATAATGTCTATCAAACCTTTACTAGTGCATTAGCTGCTAACTATAGTTGGTTGAAAGTCATGGGGGCTAAACCAAAATATCAAGGAATTATTGCTTCTTGATAAGATAAAGCTTTCAAGTACATAGTACTTGAAAGCTTTTATTCATAATGGAAAAAGATGACAACTCTAGATATAATCTACATTGTTTTGTATGCTTGCTAATTGCCAGTTTCCATTATTTCCCGGCTGGTTTCAGAGGAGATGTGTAATAAACTTTATTGCCTGCATCTGGTACAAAATGGCAGCTAATGCAGGAACGCCAAGCAGAAACCCAAATAGGTTCTTCTGATTTACGGAAATATTCACCCAACAATGGTTTAATTGCCTCAGTTGCTTTCTTTAAATTGTAGTGAGGCATATTCAGAAATATGTGGTGAGCAACATGGGTACCAATATCATGGTGAATATGATTGATAAATCCGTAGTCACGATCAATAGTTGATAATGCACCTTTGAGAAAAGTCCATTCCGAATCACGATACCAAGGAATATCTGACTCTGTATGGTGCAAGAAAGTAACTAAATCCAACCACATGATAAATACAATATATGGGCCAGCATAGTATTTCAGCAGCCACATCCAACCCCATTGATAGGTAAGAACAGCCAGTAAACCTACCATGCCAATCCAGAGAACGCTACTAGTAATCACATCCCATTTTTCTGATTTTTTAAACAATGGACTACTAGGAGAGAAGTGGGAACCTTCCTTGTTAGGAGAACGCTTAAATAAGTATATGGGATAAGCTAACAAAAATACATAATAACGCCCTATTTTTTGGATCCAAGGCATTGCATTGTAGTCTGATTCGGAAACTGGATACCAACTTTCATCATTATCCAAGTGGCCAGTATTTTTGTGATGGTTTCTATGACTAATTCGCCAACCGTGGTAAGGGACAAGAATTGGTGTATGACAAATATGTCCCATCAAGTCATTTAGCCATTTGTAGGGGGAAAAAGATTGGTGTCCGCAGTCATGTCCGACTACAAATAAAGCCCAAAACATTGTGCCTTGCATTGCCCAGAAGATGGGAAAGAAGAGCCAAGAATCTAATTTATATGCAACTGCATATAACAAAGCAATGATTGCAATATCACGAAAAAAGAAAAAGAAGGATTTTTTTACATTAGGAACGAAACATTCCGCAGGTATGGCAGCTTTTATATCGCCTAGTGTAAATGGTAGGGTATTTGCTGATGCAGAAGACTCACCTTTCTGGTGGTTGGATAACTCTATGGTGTTAGATTGCACTTTGCTTTGTACTTGGTTTTTGGATAAAAAAGATTGACTGGTAAGCTTGTGGAAATCATGAATCGAATTCAAGGTAATTTCTTACTTGAATGCAATACATGGTCAACAGCATAAATTATTTTATGCTGATCACAAAAAGTTTTTGAGTAATCATGTTTAGGTATGTACTATCTGGCAATTTGAGTAGCTATCTGCGTCCAAATTACCAGATATAGTTACACATACTTAAGCACAACAATACTTACTTCTGATGAAGCTTATTGGCTGATTTGCTTTTCGGCATAATACTCATTAAAAGATTGGTAGCCAAAATCAGTCTTATATAAATGGCATTGGTTGGTTAGCTGCTTCATTAATGACCAAGAAAAATCACATTCTGGATGTAAATAGCTACCCCATTTTTCTTGTAAACTCTTATATGCTAAACGCAAGTTGTAAGAAGGGATGGCAGTAGAAATATGGTGGGGAACGTGAACATTAATATCATGGCAGAGAATTTCTATCCACTTGGGATAATTGCAGTGAATAGTTCCATGTAGCTGTGCTAGGGCTTGGTTCCACTTGTCGGCAGTTTCAAAAGGTACATCTGGTGCTGTGTGGTGTACATAAGTAAAAGTACTCATCCAAAAATGATACACTAACCAGGGTACGAACCAAAACTTTACCCATCCCCAGATTCCCAGGGTGGCTATAATCGTGGGAAATGCGATCGCAGCAAATCCAACTACCACTGCTACAGACAATTTCACATCAGATTGGTCTTGTTTGCGGAACTTTCTCCAATCAGAATGGACAACAGCCCAGTGTCCAATGGAACCTACCCACCAAAGACGGTTAAGTAGGAATATCTGATAACTCCATTGCTGTGTTTTACTCCAACCCTCAAATACTCTTGGTCTAATTGGATGCCAAGCATTATCTTCATCCAGCTTATTTGTGTGGGTATGGTGGTAATTGTGACCAATGCGCCAAGAATGAAATGGGTAAATTAGGGGCATAAACATTAAATGTCCGACCAAATCATTTACCCAGCGATTTTTTGCAAACGAGCGATGACCGCAATCATGACCGATGACAAAAAAACCTGTCAAGGCTGTACCGGAAAGAATCCATGCTAAAGGTAAAAGATACCAAGGTGCGATCGCTAGACTGACATAGCCGATAGCAACCATTAATACACTTGTCAAAACTTTTATCCCAGCTTTGAGAGGATTCTGTACAAAACATTCTTTCGGTAGGCTTTTAATAATATCTTGCAGTTTGAAGTCGGATTTTCCAACCTCTTGAGCTTGATTCTGGCTGTTGATTATTGATGTAGTCATGAATATGTAATAAAAGCGAACCTTGCAATCCAGTCACGGAAACAGTTGAATTTCAGTAAACATTCGGAGTGATAGCGTCTCGGATTATATCAATCTCAGTCACTCTAGCACATCTAAATGGCGTTTTTAATTAGGAGAATAAAAACGGATACCCCTGCAAATACTTAAGTCAGATTAATCCAGCAGCAGGGGCTGGACACCAAACATCCTGTTACATATGTAACTAAATGAATTTTACTTTTGTGCTAGCTTGACATTCTTTGCCAGACCGAGAAATTCCAGTACTTGAATAGTCATCCAAGTCATATCTATTTCCCACCATTCCAAACCATGACGGGCAGAATACTGAAAAGCATGGTGATTATTGTGCCAACCTTCTCCAAATACTAGGAGAGCAACCCACCAACAGTTAGTTGAGCGATCGCCAGATTCATGGCTGCGATAGCCAAATTTGTGAGTGGCACTATTAACTAACCAAGTGCAATGCCATACCCAAACAATACGGACAAAAACGCCCCAAAAGACAAAAGACCAACCACCCCACAGTAATAACCCTATTCCCAGAGCTACCTGGAGTAAAATCATATATTTCTCTAAAAACTGGTAAACTGGGTCGTTGGCAATATCTTTTGTCACCCGAGGTAACTCTGATAGATCGGATCTGCGGAAGATTAACCATCCCATGTGGCTCCACCAGAAACCTTGGTTAGAATCATGGGGGTCATTTTCTTGATCTGAGTGCGAATGGTGTAAGCGGTGTGTGCCGACCCATTCAATGGGACCACCTTGACAAGCAAGGGTTCCAAAGAACATCAGCAAGTATTCTAGCCATTTAGGAGCTTGAAAACTACGGTGTGTTACTAAGCGATGGAGTCCTAAGGTAATACCCAAGCCACCTGTCACCCAATATAAAAGTAGAGCCACTCCCACTGCCTTCCAACTAAAAAAGTTGGGGAAAAAGGCGAATATGGCTCCGATATGCACACCGGCAAAGAATAGGGTATTGACCCAATTAATTGAACGTTTGGTTGAGGTAGCAATTGTCATGCAGTAACCTGAGTTATGAAATTTTTCATCAAAATCTGCGCGATCGCTTGGGGAAGCTGGGCGCTTCGTGCCATCAATCCGCAAATATTTTTTTGTAAGCGAGAAACTAATGAACAGCTTGGAACAGCTGCAACAAGCAGAACAGGCACTGTTACCGATTTTTTCTGGTATTGACACTCAGGTCAAGCAAAATCTGAAAAAAATGTTAAGTGCCTTTCGTCATCATAATGTAGGGTCGCATCATTTTGCAGGAGTATCCGGTTACGGTCATGATGATTTGGGTCGAGAAACCTTAGATCGAGTCTTTGCAGAAGTCATGGGTGCAGAAGCCTCAGCAGTGAGGGTACAATTCGTTTCTGGAACCCATGCCATAGCTTGTGCTTTGTATGGAGTTCTCCGTCCTGGTGATGAAATGCTATCGGTCGTAGGTGCGCCCTACGATACATTAGAAGAAGTAATTGGTTTAAGGGGAAAAGGTCAAGGCTCACTTATAGATTTTGGGATCAATTATCGACAATTAGACCTAACTCCACAGGGAACTGTAGATTGGCAAGGTTTAAGTCAAGCAGTTAAACGTACTACTAGTGTAGTCTTAATTCAGCGTTCTTGTGGCTACTCTTGGCGTTCGAGCTTATCCATTGCTGAAATTGCCAGAATTGTGGAAATAGTCAAACAGCAAAATCCCCACACTGTTTGCTTTGTTGATAACTGCTATGGTGAATTCATTGAAACCCGCGAACCCACTCAAGTTGGTGCCGATTTAATGGCGGGTTCCTTAATTAAAAATCCTGGTGGTACAATTGTCACAGCTGGTGGTTACATTGCTGGTCGGGCTGATTTAGTAGAAGCAGCAGCCTGTCGTCTGACTGCACCAGGTATTGGTCGTGCTGGAGGAGCTACCTTTGACCAGCTCCGCTTACTTTTCCAAGGTTTATTTTTAGCGCCGCAAATGGTGGGTGAAGCAATGAAAGGCACTCACTTGACTGGTTATGTATTCGATCAACTTGGTTATCCTGTGAATCCACAACCCTTTGCTCCTCGTCGGGATGTGATTCAGGCAATTAAGCTGGGTTCTCCCGAAAAGCTGATTGCCTTCTGTAAGGCCATACAACGCAATTCTCCCATTGGTTCCTATCTCGACCCTATTCCGGATGAAATGCCTGGGTATGAGAGCCAAGTAGTCATGGCTGGGGGGACATTTATTGAGGGTAGTACCCTGGAATTTTCTGCTGATGGCCCTTTACGAGAGCCTTATGTGGTTTATTGCCAGGGAGGGACTCATTGGACTCATGTAGCGATCGCTTTGGAGGCTGCGATTGAGGCTTTGGCTAATTTATAGAATTTAGCGCAAAACCCATCGACTTTAGCCGTGGGATGTGGCGCAGTCCGCTTTTAAGCCCAGTGTATTTAACCTGAGTTCGGGATAAGAAAAAGGACAGATAGTAAGCTGAAAGT
>NZ_FYBH01000104.1 GCF_900185595.1 Calothrix rhizosoleniae SC01 | reverse complement strand
ATACCTTTACCAATTTTAGGAAACGCCCAAAGCCTGAAAACCAGGGACTATAAATACAAAGCTCAGGAGCCTGGACTGAAAGTCTTACAGCCTAGGGAACCAAGCTTTGTTTCTGTAGTCATACCCTTCTAGGATGTCGGTTTTTGACTAGGGTATTGGTTGAAGAAAAAGCTAGAAATGAGTCAATATGACATGAAAATTTAGGTAGTATCAAACTACCCACTTACACACCATAATATTACTCATTGATTTAATCTACTGTGTCTATTAATCTTCTAAGAGATTAATATTGACTCACTCAGTAGTTAATCAGATTATAGTAACTTTTTTCAACTGTGCCTCAATATTTTTAGCTATATATGAGTCACAATAGGAAACACTTACGTGTGCATATTTTCTCTGTTCTAACGATGAAATAAAACCTTGTCATTGGTAATTATACGGAGAGATCTAGTTGGAACCATAAAAAAGCCTATTCCATAGGCTTTTGCAAAAAATATAGTTTTGTAACAAAGAAAAACATTTCAAAACTTTTGTAAAGAACGTTGAGCTTCACTTGATACTGCTTCTACTTCATCTTGAGCAAGATTTTCTAAGATGGATTTTGCTTCTGTACCTCCCAAACGTTCTAAAGCCTGTGCTAGTCGGAAGCGTAATTGCCAATCTGGATCCCTAGCATAATTCGCTAGTAGGGGAATTGCTTGCATATTACCTAAGTCTCCTAAGGAGCTAATAGCAGCAGTTTTAATTAACTCATTGTCTGATGCTAATGCTTCTTTTAATAATTCAAAAGCGCAATTATCTCCCAATTCTCCCAAGGCTGCAATAATACTAAATTGGACAATCCATTCAGTAGTATTTTCATAAACATGGCGTAAATCATCAAAAGCAGCACTTAATTTGAGAGCACCCAAAGAGTCAGCAGCAGCAGCTTGGACATCTGGTTCTGGATCATTGAGTAAGCGATCGCGCAGTATATTGAAAGATAATTCTAAATCTTGTCCCCCCAAGGTATCTAATTGACTAATGGCTGAATAACGAACGCGAGAGTTTGGATCATTAATTGCCACTTGAATTAACTCGAAACCAACTTTTGCTTCTAGTTGACGGATTTGATTGACTGCTCGCAAGCGTTCGCCTAAGTCGTCAGAACTTAGTAAATCCTGGACTAATTGGGGGGTAATACTCATCTAAATTATCTATAATTATTGAAAATAAACCTTTCCTGTTTCAATTTCTTGAATTGAGGTTTTTGATATATAATTAGAAAAATTCAAAATCCCATGACTAATTTTGGTCGTTTGCCATAGCGCGAATAATATCACCACGGGTGAGAATACCAACTACCTGACCTTCAGTGTCAAGTACTGGCAATCGATGAACCTTGCGATCACTCATGATTTTTGCCGCTTCTTTGAGAGGTTGATCGCTCTTGGTAGTAATAGGGTTATTGCTCATCACTTCCCCTACTGTTTGTCCTAGTGCTTTATGCAAATCCCGTTCATAGGCCGCAGGATTTTTGAGAAAAATAACACTATCCAGAAACATAATGTATGCAGGTGGAGTTAAACCAGTTTCTTGCCACATTAAGTCTGTTTCTGAAATGATACCCACCAATTTACCCGCATCATCGACAACAGGTAATCCACTAATACGTTTTTCTGCCAAGATTTGGATAGCTTCTTGGAGGGGTGTTTCACCCCGGACAATAATTGGATCCCTAGTCATTACATCGGCAACGGTTTTAGGCATTTTGTTTGATGAGACCTTTTATCAACCAGTTTGACATTATTATTTGAAAAAATTTCTGCTATTTACCAAAAGTAGTGCAGTGAATTTTTCTGATTTAACGAGGAATGCTTTTCAACACAAGAAGTGCTAACTAGTCTTACTGCCTCTCTACATGATTAAAATTCCGCGTCACTTTATTTGTAACGTTATGTTTTGTTACTTATCCTAGCTATGTTGTTTATTTTTACAACTACAGGAGTTTCACTTAACCTATGGCATCTTACCACAAAACCATACCCACAATTCTACAGATGAACTGTGGAAGAGAGATATATGTTTACTTGTGTGAATTAAGAGAACCCATTAGCGATAGCTAATTTGAGTTAACCGATCCAATAATGACAGTTCCTTGCTATTATCTTGTATGGTTTTAGCGATGGTAATTGCCCGTTGATAAAAATTGCGCGCAGTATTGAACTGACCTAATTGCTCATACAATTGAGCATAGGATTCAAAAGAATTTAATTCTTCCCGCAGGTTCTGAAACTTTTTCGCCACAGCTAATCGCTTTGCCAATAAATCAAAGGCGCGTTGATAACGTCCTACGGAACTATGAGCATCAACCAACCCATCAATGGATCTTAATTCGTTCCTGCGATCGCGAGTAGCTTGAGCTATTCTTAGAGCTGCTCCATAAGTGCCAATTGTCTGTTGATAATCACCCACTACCAGATAAACATCCCCCAAATTATTTAAGGTATTTGCTTCTCCAATGGGGTCACGGCTCTGACGACGGTAACTTAAAGCATGTTCATAAATTTTAATTGCTTGGTTATAGTTGCCTATCCTCGCCGTTGCTAAACCCAAATTGCTTAAGGAAAGTCCTTTACCTTCAACATCGTTGAGGTTTTTGGCAATGGTTAAAGCCTCTTGAAAGGTAGGAACAGCAGCAGTAAAGTTGCCTTGTCTGAGCAATATGGTACCAATATTATTGAGTCCAAAAATCTGACTTTGAAAATCATTGGTATCTCTGGCGATAGCTAAATGACGACGGATAGCACTTTCTGCATCTTTGTACTTCCCTAGACGTAAATAACCCTTACCCAAAAATTTATAAGTCATACCTTGGGCATTAACATCACCAATGCTATGGTAAATTTCCAATGCCTGGGACCAAGATGTAATTGCTTTGTTGGCGTTCCCTGCACCATACTGTCGATTGCCAATCCCAATCAAAGTATCCGCCTCATTTCTAGCATAACCTAGGGAAGATTTATCCAGAGGACGATGGAATTGTTCGGTAATATCAACAGCAGTGGCAATTGTGGGGGTAAAAGAAATAGCAAAAACTAGTAGACAAAAAGTCCGAAAAGTAAATCTATCTATTTGGCGTAAGGCACGGTTCCCTACCTGAAAAATGGAATTTCCTAGTAATAAATTCTGTCGCTTCATAAAATTATCCCATGACATACCAGGGTTACAGGCAAGTCTTAAAGGTATTAAATATACTTTTAAATAGAGGTAAATTCGTATTTCTACTGACTTGGCGGCAGAACTAATTGTTCTCCTAAATATATAGAACGTAGGTCTGCCGGTAATTTATCCTCTAGCATACGATAGCCTTCCTGGAGAAAAATGGCTACCTCATTGGGAGTGATCGCTTCTCCTTCTGCTTGTAGGTAAGCAGCAATTCGAGTTTCACTCCAATGGAAGGTTTGAGCCATTAGGACTATCAGTCTGAGCATTGGTGGTAGTTGATCTAACGCCTGCTCTACATAACACCACAACGGCGGCGAGGTTGATTTCAGAGAATAATTAATTTGCTCTGTAGCAGGTACTTCCATTTCATTGATACAGTAAGCCGTCATATTAATCAGCCAATTTTGCAGGGTAATTCCCTCACTTGCTGATTGATTTTGATTTAAATTAAATCCCCCCAATTCGTAATAAATATGTTTCCAGGTCAGGGCAAACAAATAATCAGCTTGTACAGGCGATCGCGCCGAATGCTGAATTAAGGTGTAAACTATAGGGCTATAGCGACAAAAAATTGCTGTAAAGTACTTCCCAGCATCAGGGTGCTTTTGGAATAGCGATACTAGTTCATTGTCGCTGTGATGAAATAGTGACTTTACTAATGGGTGATTAGCTTCAGGGAAATGAGGAATCTGCACAGTTTAAGATTGGCTTGAGTTGCTACAATTTTTTATAAGAATAAAAGTTAAGAATTATTCAGTAATGGCGGTATTCACCAGGACATACATTCAATGACTGCATAACTTAACATATTTTAGTTATAAGTCTTTGCCCCATACTTTCCGTCTTTTTGCCATATTACTTGGGTGTAAGTGACCTCTTGTCAGGTGATGGGGAAAATCCCCTAAAAACTCCACTGTTTATTGATATATTTATCGAAATCATATCTTAAGTGTTAGTCTGTTTGGAGTTAACACTTGGATAACTTGGCTCCTGTTATACTAGAACATAGACCCAATTCCAGTTTGCATCCAAACACATAACCAATTGCTCCCCCTTATAAAATTATTGTTTATTCATGGTTATAGCAGCTAGTTTGACACCATTCCTGCTTCAGCCTTTCACTATAGGCTCCTTTTTGCCATTTCTGCCATTGGATAGCCTATTCTCTACCCAAGGCATTATGGTAATGCTATTAGCAGCATACGCAGGCGCAATGTGGATGTTTCTTACCAGTGCGCCAAAAGTATACACGGTTATGGTGTCAGATTTAGAAATTGCCCGTCAGTTGTATGAAGGAATGCTGGATTTACCCACAGCAGAAGTGCCATTGCACTATTATTACAACTACGAGCAAACCATAGGTGCTACGGGAGTCGATCCGTTGTACCTAGGAAGTAGTCCTAACTTTTCTAGCGGTAGAATGTCCAACGCTACTGAGGGACTTTGGTATCAGTTAAAGAAGAATACCCAGCTACACGTAATTACTGGTGCTAGCTTGGGGAACAAAAATCAGCAACGTCACGTTTGCTTTGACCACGACTGCTTAGAATTAATTTTAATGCGGGTCGAAGTCAGAGGATTGAAGTTTAAGATTCGCAGCAAGAAGCCATTGAACTTTTTAGTCAAAGACTATGAAGGAAGGGTAATTGAGATGGCGGAGATTGCAAATTAATACTACTACGTGGATGATAGCATAAAACAAACGGCTTATCTCTTACCCATACAGGGCGGCTTTACCAACAGAGAAGTTAAATTCTCAACCCATTCTCTCCAGATAAAATACCCCAAAAGAATCAAACGATTTTGAATTTATCAGAGGAAAAAAGGGGCTCTTAGCAAGAGGGAATGCCGTTTTCCCTTTCTTTGGAGCGCAGTGACACCAACTTGCATTCTGTTGTAGTAGTTCTAGTTAGTGAGATTGCTTCCTTCCGCTCCGCGATCGTCGCAATGACATGCGGACTATCTTTGACAACAACTTGGTATAAAACAAGGTTTCAAGCTCTCAAATTTATTCGTGGAAGTTCCCCTTTTCTCCTCATCTTCCCTGTCTCCTTGTCTACAGTTAAGTAGTTGTGTTATTTTAGATCATTTATCTAAATCCTGGCTACAGATAATTCTCCCCCTGCTCCCCTTCGGGTTGCGCCACTTGCTACAATGCGCTTAACCCGCGCAACGCAGTGGCTTACCTGCTCCCTACCTCCCCTGCTGTCCATGTGTAGTTTTATTTTGGAGAATTGGTATTACTCCTCGGTCAAAGGAACTGTTTTTTCTAGCTTCAATAATACTAATTTCATTTAGTGAGGCTACACTTATGAAAGTTAATACAGAATATAATTTTATTCTTGGTCAAAGTAAAATTATATACAAATTATCCGTAGTTACTCATGGAGTAAGACAACGCCAGTCGTCTCTGACGATAAACCTGTCTACAACGCTAGTTCCCCAAGACCGTGCTGCTCTCCAGATTCATTCGGAGAGAGAAAATATATTTTTTTCTTGATGTAGCTGTTCATGAGGAGAACCACCAAAACCTATCTGCATAGCTATTTCAAGCCCCTCGATTAATCGATGGGGTAATAATTCTAAATTCTTAATTCTCAGCTTATTCTTTACAGCCTATTCGCTATAGTCTATTCCCTATAGCCTAATTAGGTCGCTATGAACAGTATAGTGGTGAAGCAAGTAGCATAATATTTGACTTCTGGCTAATTGTAAAATATAATACTTTTGTTCACTCAAGAAGCAGCCCCCAAAATCTTAGAAGCAGCTTATCTAGAAGATGGTACTTGGGGACGTAGAATCAATAAGTATGGACAGGTAGAAACAGATAAAGAGTGGTGAATTCTGGCGGAATTAGACCACTCTTGGGAAAATGCTTTCCACACTTTTGAACATACAATGGTGGGATATTTAACTGGACAAAAAATTCACGACTTGGACAGTGAATTATACTTTGCATTCAAAAACGACATATCAGCTCCTGATAATACTCAGCTCCGTCCCTATACCTATGCGGCTAAAGTAAAATTAGTTGTTTCTGATGGTAGCGGATCAATTCCTGGTTACGGAAAACAAAAAGTAACCTTTACTGACATTCGCTAAAAACTCAAACTCAAGGCATAATTGTCTAAATTACAACTATGTCCGACTCAAATTATCATTATTTCCCTACAATGAGGAAGAGAAGTTTATAACTATCGAGACGTTCAAGTTTTTTACCGATGGATTAAAGCCTGAAGAGAGATTGCGCCATGAATACATGGCTAACACCTGTATAGATAATGAGTGTTATTGGATTCCTTATGGAGAAGGAACCTGGTTTCAAGCTTGTTTCTTTGATGTCACTACTGCTGGATTTGCTAACGTCTTGAAGATTTTACCAGGACGACAACTTGATACTCATTACCACATCAGCACAGTACATGGCTTTACTCTCCGAGGGAAATGGGGATATCGCGAACATGATTGGATTGCTACGCCTGGATCTTATATTTTTGAGCCTCCTGGAGAACTGCACACACTATATGTACCAGAAGATTCTCCAGAGCCAATGATCACTTTCTTTGTCCTTTCCGGTGGTCTGATCTATACCAAGCCTGATGGCTCTTTTGCTGGTTATGATGATGGTTTTACTCTGTTGAAACTGGCACGAGAAGATTATCTAGAATTTGGTTTGGATGAGTCTTTGATTGATGCCATGATTCGTTAATAGGCTCCACAGCAGGAGAAAAACGGCATTTCCCCCTGCTTCTTCTGGTCAGTGTGGGTAGTTCACTGGAGGGATTAAAATAATACAAGCCCTGACTACAAAAATGATTCATCTACCAATAGGAAATAGTAAAAATGAAGGCACAAGTAATCAAGGAATTTGGTAATGCTAGCGTATTCCAAACAGTCGAATTACCTCGTCCTGAAGTAATTCCCGGTCACGTTCTCATTCGTGTTGCAGCAACTAGCATTAACCCAGTTGATTACAAAATTAGAAGAGGTTCAGCATCGGCTCTGGCACCAGCTTTCCCAGCAGTATTACAAGGTGATGTTGCCGGGGTAATTGAAGAAGTTGGGGAAGGTGTTACATCTTTTAAATCTGGCGATGAAGTTTATGCTTGTGCTGGTGGTGTCAAAGGAACCGGTGGAGCCTTAGCTGACTATATGTTAGCTGATGCAGATTTGGTAGCATTAAAACCTAAATCTCTCACAATGCTAGAAGCAGCTGCCCTTCCCTTAGTATCCCTGACAGCTTGGGAGGGACTAATTGACAAAGCACAAATCCAGCCAGGACAAACGGTATTAGTACATGCTGCTACTGGTGGTGTGGGTCATATTGGTATCCAAATAGCAAAAGCTTTTGGTGCCAAAGTTTTTGCTACAGCTTCTTCTGATCAAAAGTTAGAATTGGCACGTAAACTCGGGGCTGATGTGGCTATCAATTACCGACAACAAACTATCGAAGAGTATGTTGCTGAATATACTGATGGCAAGGGCTTTGACGTAGTATTTGATACTGTTGGTGGTGAGAACCTGACTAAGTCTTTTGCAGCAGCAAAATTAAACGGAAAAGTGGTATCTATATCCACTAGTCAAACATATGACTTATCACCCCTCCACCGTAAAGGACTTTCTCTACATGTAGTCTTTATGCTGATTCCCATGCTTCACAATCTGGGCAGGGCGCATCATGGCAAGATATTAACCGAACTTGCCAAACTTGTAGACGAAGGTAAAATATTTCCTTTAATTGACCCAAAAGAATTTAGTTTTGATCAAGCTGAACTTGCCCATCGCCATCTTGAATCTGGTCAGACAATTGGGAAAGTTGTTTTGCAGGCTTAGTGCAATCTTAAATTTTAAATGTGAACTTCTCACTTCAGTATATACTCTGTACTTTACAAAACATCCAGATACGTATAAATCGCTCTGAAATGTATTGATAATGTGTACTTGTTGCACATTATTTCAACTTCTGTCAGTCAAGCCCTATCAAGCAGATGGGGCTTTTTTATCTAGCGATCGCCTCAGTAAAAACTTTGAGATTTTACTTGCTACATGGTAATGTTTGGCGATACTTTCTAGGGTGACTTTGTTGAAAATTCACCACTTCTTCACAAATATGAAAACTAAGGCAGTTCAGTGCAGACAAATATTAATTTAAGTAATCATGAAAAATTAATCTATCTTTAAGAAAACCAATCTCTGCATTCAATGTACGGTAAACTCCAATACAAAATCACAAGCTTACCTATTAAAATCAAAAATATCAGCATCTTTCAATCAGGAGTAATATAGAATGCAGGCCACATATAATTCCGACAAGCGCAAACTCCTATCCTGTTTATCTCATGGAGCAATCTTTTTTAGTACTACTCTATTTTCCGTGGGTGTTCCCATTGTGATTAGTATTATTTCTGATGATCCAGTAGTCAAAAGTAACGCCAAAGAATCAATTAATTTTCACTTCAATGTTTGGTTCTGGGCAACTGTAATTGGAGTACCCATTGGAATTATTTCTTGGATTACTTTCGGCATTGGTGGTATTTTATTTTTCCCCGTAGTTGCCCTTGGTTTTTTGATTCATTGGGGACTCACAATTGTAGCATTAATACATTGTTTAACTAATAGTGATGAACCTTTCCGTTACCCATTCATCTTTCGCTTATTGTCAACATAATCTAAAACGAAATCACTGTTCTTAAGGTAGTTTGCCAAATAGTGTCCTGGCTGCGATCGTTATCTGAGTTGATCACAAATGAAAATATCGGAGTAATACTAAAATTTTCTTTCAATGATAAATTATAGAAAACCTCAAAATTAGTTTGAGTGGCGTTACCCAATTCATTTGTGACAAAAGGCTGTCCCACAGCAATGCCAGCTATACTACTGGGAATGAAGAGATTGCGAAGTCCCAAACCTACAGCCCAGGTGAGAGGATGTAGATCCAAATCTTCATTAATCGCGGTGTTAAATCCTTGGTAGCTACCAAATCCCAAACGGGTAAAAATCCCCGTATTTTGATTTAAAGCATATTCGGCATTAATACCAAAGGCATTAATATCAATATTATTAACTAGAGCATTTGTATATTGTAATTTCAGTGATAAGCGATCGCTAACTAAGTATTCCAGTTCTACGCTAGCTTGATACCTGTCGCCAAATAAACCACCATTATTGCCATCAGTTTGATCTCCATCCCCAGCAATGTAAAGCGATCGCCCAAATAATTTACTATTTTCAGGATGCCAAACAATGGCTATTCCTGCACCACTAACAGTATCAATTTGGTTTTGCACTATCAGAGGATTGTTGAGAAAAAAGCTGGAACTAAAATCTACTGCTTCATTATTGGCATAGGAATTGCGATCAATAAAATCTCGCGGCGACATCTTTGCTCCCACAGTCATCTCCACATCCTGGAAAGGGTGAAAGCTGTAGTACAATCGCCGCAACCGCAAACTCGATTCTACCCCCACAATATCAAGTCCTCCACCATTCGCAATCAAGCCATCAGTTCCCAATAAATTGAGATTTTCTTGCTGGGATTTAGTAATTGCGTCGGCTCCATTGTTCCCAGCTTCTAATTGAGTTACCAATAAATCTTCACCTTGGAAACTGGTATTGAGGCTGAATCGGGTGCGATTAATTACGGTAGTACTGGCTTGACTACCATCAGTAAAAGCAACAATTGACTGTCCTTGTAACTTAGTCGTCAGAGAAAATCCTTGTGCTTGCAGACGATTAGCTCGTTGCTCAATTAAAAGTGTCCGCAAACGCAATTCTTTCAAAGCTTCAGCAAACTCTGTTTGTAGCCGCCTGACAATAATTGCATCACTTTTGATATACTCATCAGTGATATCTTCTGCCAACCGATCTAGATTATTCAGAATTGCCAATAATATAGTTGTAAATTCGTAACGGCTCAGGGGGCGATCGCCACGAAAGGTATTATCTTCATAACCAGAGATCACACCATAACGTTCTACCAGAGCTTTCAAAGCTTGGTAAGCCCAATCTGTAGGCTTAACATCAGAGAGTTGGTCAACAGATGGCTGTGGAGTTAGAGCCTCAGACTCCGTTTCTAAAGAAAGCGGAGAGTCAATTGACTCTCCGCTAGAGGAAAATTCTGCGATTGAAAATTTTTTTTGGGTTTCTGGTGGCGAAATTTGTGTAATTTGCGTTCGCCCTTGGGGAGGCTCCCCTTGGAAATATCCCAAATTAGTATTTCTGATGTCTGTTATTAATACCGGATTTGAACCAGTAATTTTTCGACGAATGTAAGTGCGTTTTGTGTCTGAATTTCTATGAGGGATGGCAATTGGTACGGAATAAGCCGGAGATAAGCAGCATATTGGGCTAAATATGCTGCAACCGACTAAACCACCTGCCAAAAACTGATGAGAGTTAATTATCTGCTCAAAATTTTTTTTGACACTCAATTCCATCACCTACATTCTAGTTCCAAGTTACTGAGACACAAGCTGCTGTTGAGTTTGTTCCGGGTTGGTAGAATCTTGACCCTTGGTTTGAATCAGTTCTACTTTATACCCACTAGGGTCTTCAACAAAAGCAATTACCGTAGAACCATGTTTCATGGGACCAGGTTCTCGCACAACTTTTCCACCGCGTTTTTTGATTGACTCACAAGTGGTATAAATATCATCAACTCCAATGGCAATATGCCCGTAAGCATCACCTATGTTGTATTCTTCTACACCCCAGTTGTAAGTTAGTTCTAAAACTGTATTGTCAGTTTCATCACCATAGCCAACAAAAGCCAGGGTAAATTCACCCCCTGGATAATCTTTTCTTCGTAGCAACTTCATTCCCAGAACATCGCAATAAAATTGTAAAGATTCTTCAAGATTGCCAACTCGTAGCATTGTGTGTAATAAGCGCATACTCACCTTTTGCCCTTGCGGATTGTTTATCTATCAACAACAACATTCTACAAAGACATTGGCAGGAGTAAACTATCTACATCTACCTACCTACACAGAGGCTTCGTGTACAGTGTAGGCTTTTTGATTGATTGAAATGATAAAGAGCGATCGCTATAAGTAAAAACCATATCTTGCTATAAGAAACACCTCTAGGAAACCTGGAAAGTTTATTTAAGAAGCGTGATAACATTAATTTTAAGTCATTAATCTATGCAAACCTTTTTTAGCATAGATTTTTACTTATGCAATAGATTTGGAAATAAGCAAATCTATTGGCACCAAATTTTGTCAAGCTTGGTGTCAGTTCTTACCTGAAATAAATATATTGATAGAGTCCTTTTATGTAGACTTATATATTTGCTCTATAGAGTCTTTGAAGAGGGAAGTGTGGAGAGTGTGGGAAGTGTGGGGAGAGAATAACTTTTTCTTCTCATGATTAACCAGGGCATAGTTCCCTTGGTGGAGTACTAGCAACTCAGGAAATCGCAAAGAGAAATACATCATGAATACAATGACAATCGTCTGGATTGCCTTACCATTTCTTGTGGGATTCAGCATTTATCTTCTTCCCAAGCTTGATCGTTACTTCGCTCTAGGTGTGGTAACTGTTTCTCTTGGCTATGGGGTACAACGAATATTCGATCTGTCCCCCCTGAACTTGCAATTATTGGATAGTTTTGGTGTCACTTTAGTTGTAGATTCCCTAAGTGGCTACTTTATCTTGACCAATGCCATAGTAACAGCAGGGGTTATTCTTTACTGTTGGCAAACCAACAAAACGGCTTTTTTTTATACTCAGGTTATCATTTTACACGGCAGTGTTAACTCTGTATTTATTTGTGCAGACTTTATCAGTTTGTATGTAGCACTAGAGGTTATTAGTATTGCTGCGTTTCTCTTGATTGCTTATCCTCGTAAAGACAGATCAATTTGGGTTGCTTTGCGTTACCTTTTTGTCAGCAATACGGCTATGCTGTTTTACCTCATTGGTGCGATACTGGTCTATCAAGCTAATCAATCCTTTGCCTTTGCTGGCTTGGATAAGGCTCCTACAGAAGCAATCGCTCTAATTTTTCTCGGACTTTTGACAAAAGGAGGGATTTTTGTGTCTGGTTTTTGGTTGCCATTGACACATTCTGAAGCAGAAACCCCCGTATCAGCATTATTGTCAGGAGTTGTGGTCAAAACAGGTGTTTTCCCGTTGTTGCGTTGTGCCCTGATGGTGGAAACAATTCAGCCGATATTACAAATTTTTAGTGTTGGTACAGCACTACTGGGGGTTATCTATGCCATCTTTGAGAAAGATACAAAGCGTATGTTGGCATTGAGTACAATTTCTCAATTGGGCTTTATCCTGACCGCACCAGCTGTTGGTGGATTTTATGCCCTGACTCATGGTCTGACTAAAGCCTCATTATTTTTAATGGCTGGAAATTTACCCAGTCGCGATTTTCAAGAATTACGACAGAACCCAATTCGTACCCCGATGTGGATAAGTCTAGTAATTGCCAGTTTGTCAATATCAGGCTTCCCTTTGCTAGCTGGATTTGGAGCCAAGGTATTGACCCTGAAACAGCTAGTTTCCTGGCAAGCAATTGCCATGAATATTGCGGCTCTGGGAACTGCGATTGCATTTGCTAAATTTATCTTTCTACCCTCGCAACCACAACAACAATTGGCGGAGTACGGAAAAATAAAATCTGGCTTCTGGTTGGCAATAATTCTGTTGCTTGGTGGACTGGTTGCAGCAAATGGTTTTTATTACGAAGGGTATACAGTACCTAACTTGGTCAAATCTCTAATAACCATTGGTGCTGGCTGGTTGTTATATTGTTTGATTTTTCTAAAATTCACATTCAAACTGCCACGGGTATTAGAGCAATTTGAACATCTGATTGGGGTGATGAGTCTAATGTTAACTCTACTGTTTTGGATGGTATTAAATTGAAAATGGGGGTTCTTGCCGTGTTGCTGTGGACAACCGCAGCCCAACTTACAACCCTGTCACTGATGAATGCCAAAGAGCCGAAATGCGATCGCTTTGCGACTTCCCTCCAGGTTTATCCCCTGTGTGTAAATTCCAAAAATTTATCAGGTACTTTGGCTCAGGGAGAAAAATAATAGGGCAATCAGCAACGCCCAACAATAAGTTTAGGTTGTTTCTGGTGGGGATTCGGAGTCAATCCCTAATTCCTCTTTGCTGCGCTCTACCTGAAGCCAAAGTGTCTTGATTTGCCTGTAAGCTTGTTCTGGAGAAATTTTGCCAGCTGTTTCTAAGTCAGTAATATAACCAACTTTGCTAGTAAATTCCTGTAGATTCGCATTAAATACTAGGTATTCTGGTGTAAAGCGACCATGATAGGGATAGCGAGGATATAAAAATCTGTCTTTATCTTCTTGATTAAACTGTGCCACTATTACATAACCAACTGCTATACAACAAGAAATTAGTAGTGAGGATAAATATCCTTTTTTTTAACCTATTCTTAATCTTGAACCCAGTGATACTAAAGAAATCATGAAAATACTAATTCTCATGATTAAGACTAACTTAGTATATCAAAGTGAGGGGCTAGCAACCTAATCTGTAAATTATCCTGATTTCTTTTGATAAGTTTTGTATGCATTTAACTAAAAAATGTAGACAATACAATTTTTTTTGAAATGATATAAATAGACATTTCTAAACTCTCAAATAGGTAAATTCAGAGCACATTATCATGACAGTGCAAAGAATTATTACAGAAATTTGGATAGATGGTTTAGACAAGAGAGGTAAAGCTTAGTGGCTATAGATTACTAGTTTTGGAACCTTTGACAAATGATAAATAAGAAATAAATTAATTAATCTTGCAGTGGATGGAGACTCTTATGATATCCAATTTTCCCAACTATGCCCATCCTCATACAACTCATAACAACGCGATTTTACATGCTCAGATAGAAGCTATGTACTATAGGAGTTTATTGGCTTTACGTAATATTGATATGCCAATTTATGGCAATCAAGTTACTGTTTTTATTGGTCCTTCTGGTTGTGGTAAAAGTACCTTACTCAGGTGCTTAAATCCTATATTTGCATAAAGATGGCCACTTTATCAGCTATCTCTCCATTATCTTTAAACAAACAATCTGAAACTTATCTACTACAAAGTAAGATCAATGAATATAACATTCAAAAAATTGCTTCTCCCTCTGGGAATGTTGGTTTTAGCAACCAGTTGTGCAACCCAATCCAATACATCTACTCAAACAGAACAACCGCCAAAAGTAACTGAAGTTAGTAAATCAGAAAAAATTACCAATGTTGTCAGAATAGACGGTTCTAGTACAGTTTATCCCATTACCAAAGCGATCGCCGAAAAGTTTCAAGCCCAAACAAACAACAAAGTTCCGCTTACCATCAAGGTTTCCGGTACTAGTGGGGGTTTTGAAAAATTCTGTAGGGCAGAAACAGACATCAATAATTCTTCACGTCCTATTCTCACCGCAGAGATGGAGACTTGCAACAAAAATGCTGTGCGATTTATTGAACTGCCAGTAGCTTTTGATGCTTTGACTATTGCCGTGCATCCGCAAAATAACTGGGCAAAAGATATTACCACAGCTGAATTAAAAAAGATGTGGTCACCAAGTGCAACAGGAAAAATTACCCGTTGGAACCAAATACGCTCATCTTGGCCTAATCGCCCATTGAAGTTGTTTGGAGCGGATAAAAAATCTGGTACTTTTGACTACTTTACAGAAGCAGTTGTAGGTAAATCAAGGGCTAGTCGCAATGACTACACAGCTAGTGAGGACGATCAAGTATTAGTAAAAGGCATTAGTAAGGATCCGAATGCTTTGGGTTATTTTGGCTTTGCCTATTACGAACAAAACCAAGATAAGTTAAAAGTCCTAGCAATTAACAGTGGTTCCGGAGGAGTATTACCTAATCGGCAAACAGTAGAAAAAGCCCAGTATCAACCACTGTCTCGACCCTTATTTATTTATGTTAATGCCAAATCAGCCCAAAATAAACCAGCAGTAAAAAACTTTGTCGATTTTTACATCTCAAAGGCGGGGACAATCGTCAGTTCTGTGGGATATGTGCCTTTAACAGAAGAAGGCTATCACCTTGATAATGTTCACTTTACCAGGGGTAAAGTAGGGACAGTATTTGCAGGAAAAACCCAGTTGGATTTGACTCTGGGAGAACTATTGCGAAAACGAGCCAAGTTTTAAAATTTTTTTCATGACAGCGATGTTCAAAAGCCTTTCTGCGTGAGTGTTTGGAATGCCTCTGGGCGAGGATTTTTAACCTCACAAAGCAAAATTAGTGGACTGACACGCCTAAAAATTTAGGTTGGGGAGCCACTGCTTTGCGCGGGTTAAGCGCGTTATAGCAAGGTTTAAACTAACTTCACATCAATTGCTCTTAGTTTGGTATACGGTTGCTGTTCATAATCAATAAGCTAAATTCTAGCTCCCTCTCCTTAATAAGGCTCACGTGTACACACAAGTGGTCTCCGCATAGGTTTCGGGGGCTAAAACCCCGTTAAATCGTCATTGCGAGGAGGAACGACGAAGCAATCGCAAGGTGCTGGGATTGCTTCGCTTCGCTCGCGATGAGAGGCTTTGAGCGATTTTCGTCTGAGTTCAAAAGCCGCTTACAGGTGGGATTTGAAGACTTCTGTGTACACCGTAGCCTTAATAAGGAGAGGGTTGGGGTGAGGTAAAACAGGAATTTTATTGTCTTATATCTCTTATCGTCTGGACAATACTTTCTAAAACACCAGACAAATTACCATACACATCTTCATTCGTAAACCGGAGAAATTTAATTCCTGCTGATTCAATAAACACTTGTCTTTCCACATCATATTCAACAGCATCATTTTGAAAATGACTGTCACCATCAATTTCTATAGCTAACTTTAATATGGGGCTGTAGAAATCTATGACAAATTTATCTACACTATATTGCCTACGAAACTTGCAATTTTCTATTTGTCTATTTTTTATTTTTGCCCAAATTATCTTTTCAGCCTTTGTTATATCTTGGCGTAGCTGTCGCCGTTTTACTTTTTCTGATGGTTTGTTGTAAAATTTGGTCATGTTAAAAGCTGATATAAATCGTAAGCATATGTATATCAGCCTAATGACATAGATTTTATGTTGGCATCCGGCGAATTACCTCCTTTTGTTAGTCTAGGGTGTAAACATAAGTTATCTAATTGCCAACAATTGGAAAACCTCACCCTGTCCTGGCGGACATCCCTCTCCTTATTAAAGAGAGGGAAAGAGTTTGCATGGCAAAAAGCGAGGGTGAGATTAGGCGCTAAAGTACTTGGCTACGGGGTGATAAGTAATAATCGCCGTTGTAGACTGTTCTGGATACAACTGCTCACTTTCATCCATGTACATTTTAATCCGTTCGGTTTTTAATAAATCCAGCTGCTTATACTGATCCTGAATATTGGGACAAGCAGGGTAGCCAAAACTATACCGGGAGCCCCGATATCTCTGCGCTAACATATCCCGAATATTATCCGGATCTTCTCCATCAAAACCCAATTCCCGACGGATTCTAGTATGTGTCCATTCAGCTAGAGCCTCGGCAACTTGTACAGCTATACCGTGGAAATACAGATAGTCTGTGTATTGATTATCTGCAAATAACTTTTGAGCAAACTCCGTAGCTACTTCACCCACCGTCACCGCTTGCATGGGAAATACATCAATCACTCCTGAATCCTTGGGTGCAAAGAAATCTGCAATACACAACCTGCGGAGGGATTTTTGCCGAGGAAACTCAAAACTGGTAACTATTTCTTTCCCATTTATGTCTTCATGGTTATAGATGTAAAGGGTATTCCCTTCAGCCTGACAAGGAAAATATCCATAAATCACCTGGGGATGCAACAAGTTCTCTTCAATTACCCGTTGTTTCCAAGTTTCCAAAATGGGATATACCTTTTCTTGCAGAAAAGCTTGATACTCTTCCTTAGATTGGTCTTTTGGCTTTCTAAACTGCCATTGTCCCGCAACTAAAGCCTGTAAATCCAAATACCAGAATAACTCTTCTAATGAAATATCTTCTGGTTGCAGTAACTTAGTTCCCCAAAATGGTGGGGTGGGACGTTCGGTATCAATGTCAACGGCTTCGGAACGCCTGGTATCAATTACCTGGGGTTCTGCTGGTTTTTCCTCCCCTTGGTTATCTTCCCCTGATGACTTGTGGCCATTTTTTGGTTCTGCTTCGGCAAATTCTCCTAAGAATCCTTGGATGTCATCCCATTGTTCAGCAGATTTGGCTGGCATGAGTTTATCCATGAAATGCAAGTCGGAGAATGCATCTTTACCGTAGACTACTTTACCATTATAGGTATTTTGGCAATCTTCATGGACAAATTTGGGGGTTAAGGCTGCACCACCTAAAATTACAGGGACGGTAATCCCCTTTTCGTTAAATACCTTCAGGTTATCTTTCATGAAAGCAGTGGATTTCACCAACAACCCACTCATGGCAATACAATCGGCATGATGCTGGTTGTAGGCTTCGATGATATTTTCTACTGGTTGTTTGATTCCCAGGTTAATTACCCGGTAACCATTGTTAGATAGGATAATATCTACCAGATTTTTCCCAATATCATGTACATCACCTTTAACTGTGGCAATAATAAAGGTTCCCTTACCAGCATCTACCTCTGTTTCTGATTTTTCCATGTGGGGTTCCAGGAAAGCCACCGCAGCTTTCATGGTTTCCGCCGACTGCAATACGAAGGGTAGTTGCATTTGTCCAGAACCGAACAATTCCCCTACAACTTTCATCCCATCCAGGAGGTAAACGTTGACAATATCCAATGGGGGGTATTTTTCCATGGCTTCTGCTAATGCATCTTCCAAGCCAATCCTTTCCCCATCAATTATATGCTCCTTCAGGCGTTCCTCAATGGCAAGATTTTTATCCACACCCTTATCTCGTTTGGCGCTTACCCCTTCAAACATGGTGGTAAGTTCGCCTAAAGGATCGTAAACGCAGACATCTCCTTCAAATTTACGTTCGTCGTATATTAGGTGACGACAAACTTCTTGGTGCTTCTCTTCAATCTTAGAAAGGGGTAAAATTTTGCTAGCACTGACAATCGCTGCATCCATGCCCGCTTCCATACATTCGTGGAGGAACATGGAGTTAAGTACTATGCGGGCGGCGGGGTTCAAACCAAAGGAAACATTGGAAACACCCAAAGCCACGTGACATCCAGGCAATTCTTGACGAATGCGCCGAATGGCTTCCACGGTGGCTTTAGCATTTTCCCGGTCTTCTTCAATCCCCGTGGAAATCGGTAGAGCTAAGGTATCAAAAAATATTTCTTGGGCGGGTATGCCATATTCTAAGGCTTGGCGATAGGCTCGTTGGGCGATCGCAAATTTTTTCTCAGCAGTCCGCGCCATGCCATCTTCGTCAATGGTACCAATTACTACCCCAGCACCATATTTCTTGGCTAATTCCAACACTTGTAAAAAACGGGGTTCCCCATCTTCGTAGTTGGTGGAGTTGAGCAAACATTTACCCCCAGCAACCTTTAAACCAGCCTCCATTTTTTCCCATTCTGTGGAGTCTAGCATTAAGGGTAAGGTCACATTATTCACCAAGCGGGAAGCTAATTCCCGCATATCGCGCACTCCATCCCTACCTACGTAATCTACGTTTACATCGAGGATATGAGCGCCTTCCTTGACTTGGGCTCTCCCCATGGATACTAAGCCGTCCCAGTCTTCATCATTTAACATGGTACGGCATTTCTTGGAACCACTGGCGTTTAATCTTTCGCCAATAATCAAGAAGGAATTATCTTGGTCATATGTTTGAGTACCATAAATCGAAGCCGCCGCCGGTTCTAACTGCGTCTCCCTCTCCTTTGGCGTTAAATCCTTGGCAATTTCCGCCAATGCTTGAATATGTGCTGGACGTGTCCCACAGCAACCCCCAATCACTTGGACACCTAAATCTTCGATGAAATGCATCAAGTGCATACGCAATTCTATCGGTGTAAGTTTGTAATGTGCTTCACCACCGACATTTTCTGGTAAACCCGCATTGGGAATACAGGAGACGATAAATGGTGAATGTTCCGATAGATATTTAATATGGGGCTTCATCAAATCCGGACCAGTGGCACAGTTTAACCCTAAAATATCAATGGAGTAGGGTTCCAAAATCGTCACCACCGCATTGATTTCCGTCCCCACCAACATTGTCCCCATAGTTTCCATTGTCACAGAAACCATCAACGGGCGGCGATCGCCTTTTTTGCTAAATACTTCTTCAATAGCATTGAGTGCAGCTTTAATTTGCAACACATCCTGACAAGTTTCCACCAGGAATAGATCCACCCCACCATCAAACAAGGCTTCAGCTTGCTCTACATAGGCGTCTTTTAGGGGATCAAAGTCAATGTGACCCAAAGTAGGTAATTTCGTCCCAGGGCCCATAGAACCGGCTACAAACCGGGGCTTTTCCGGTGTGGAAAATTCCGCCGCCACTTTTTTCGCTAACTCTGCGGCAGTTTTATTCAAATAATAGGCTTGGTCAGCGAGGTCATATTCTGCTAAAACAATTGATGTACCGCCAAAAGTATCGGTTTCAATTACATCCGCGCCAGCATCCAAGAAACCACGGTGTACCGTTGCTACAGCTTCTGGCTTTGTGTGAACTAGATATTCATTACAACCTTCGTATTCTGCGCCACCAAAATCCTCAGCTGTGAGATTTTGGACTTGCAGATTAGTCCCCATCGCACCGTCAAATACTAAAACTGGGCGCTGGGGGCTTTTGAGATGTTCTAAAAAAGGATAAGCCATATTCTCTCAAGAAAATTTGAATTCTGCGGATGATTTTCGACTTAATACTTAATTTACTATTTTGTAAAATGTCTTAACATAATACTTTTTTTTGATTACAAATAGTTATGGGTGAAAGCCCGTATCAACAAGAAGGGGGTAGGGAGTAGGGAGTAGGGGATAGGGAATAGGGAAAGACAGCGTTGGTCAGAGCTTGAAACCCCGACCAACGCAATCGTCCTAAAGAATGGGGCTTGTGACCCACTGGCTATCTTTTCCCCTATACCCCACACCCCATACCCTACACCCCGCCCCAACGGGGCTCGGTCAAAAAATCAGTAGTTATGGTTCCAAGGGGAGCCACCCCCAGGTGTAATAATGTTGAGGTAGGTATAAGGGGGTATAAGTTACTTTTTATTTTAAACTGTTTAATGATCACCGTAGAAAATATTTTTTATATATCCGATGAGATTCTAGAGTATCAAGAAGAGGCAAGGGAGCAGGAGAGCAGGGGAGACAAGGGGAACTACCACAAATAAATTTGGGGGCTTGTATCCTTTTCTTTTTCGGTCAACAGGGGTGGGAAGTGTTAAAAATATGGACAAACAAATTTTCAGTTCCTGATCTGGGAACAAAGAGTGACCATTCATCCCCCACCAGATTTAGTTGTGGAACCAGAGATCTAAAATCCGTCTTGGAAAGTTTGTTACGGAGGGAAACCCTCCTGACAACTTTCCGCAAAATCCAAAATCCAAAATTAGCATTACAGCCATTATGTTCAGCAGTTGGGGAAAAAGATTAATAGTCATTTATTTGACGTTAGCGGCGTTTATTTTCGTCATTTGGACAGGGACAACCAGGGTACAAAGCAATAGTTTTGTCGCTAATAATGCTAATTGGAGTCCAGCACAGATCAAACTACAATCAGAAACAAATCCAGTAGTACCACCACAAACAAAAATAATCCCCACTCCTGGAAGCAAAACTCCTACTGTAAAAACAACTCCCACAGCCAAACCTCACCAGCAGACAAAGTCCCAACCCAAACAGGTAAAGCAAACCCAAGCTATATCTGGTAAAGTTTTCCAAACTACTCAAGCATTTAAAAAATATACACCGAAATATGCGATCGCTTTAGCAAATTCCAATAATTATGGAGAGCGTTATTCCCAAGATGCTAATGGTTTACCTGTAACCAATCAACCAATTATCGTCATTCATGAAACTGCTTCTACTGCAAGCAGTGCGATTAATACCTTCCGCACTCCCCATACCGACGACAATAAGCAAGTCAGCTATCACGCCTTAATTACCCTGGATGGCATGATTATTTATATAGTCCCCCCAGATAAAAGAGCCTATGGTGCGGGTAACTCCATATTTGTCGGACAATTTGGTGCGGAAACAGTCAAAACCAATCCCAATTTACCAGCCTCTGTGAATAATTTTGCTTATCACGTTTCCTTGGAAACCCCTCGGGATGGTATTGGTAACAACCATCAACGCACCCATAGCGGTTACCGAGATCAGCAATACAAATCTTTGGCTTGGTTACTTGCTCAAAGTCAAGTCCCCGAGAATCGTATCACCACCCACCGTGCTGTGGATCGTTCCGGACAGAGAATAGATCCTCGCAGCTTTGATTTTAATAAGTTCTTTAATCTACTACGTTATTACCGTCAACCAGTCTTGAATTAATGAACGGGGTGTATGGTGTAGGGCTGATCAGGGTAGGATGCAGGGGGAGAAAGAGTTTTAAGATGTTTGCACCATGATCCGAATAATAAGTAATCTACCGAACTTGATATCAGACAAGAACAGCTAAGATAACATTGCATTGGAGATAGCAGTTTGCTTGTTAGAGGTTAAATATAATGGCTTTTAGCGGTTACAAAACTATTAGCGAGGTTCTGAAAGAATTTCAAGTTACTTATAATGAATTTAATTTTATGGAGGAGACAGAATTTCAAGTTCCTGATTACTTTCGAGATGACTTAGAATTGGTGATGCGGGAAGGTGTTGTTGATAATTCTGAGTTTGCTATTTGTGAAAATTTGATCTACCCAGTTTTAAAAGAAGTTTGGAAATGCTACACCAGCAAATTTACTTTATGGAGCCACCAATCTCTTATTTATAATGATAGTTTATCAGGTTTTCCTGAGTATATTTTAGCGCGAAGATCGCCTTTAGGGAAAGTAGTTTTTGATCAACCATATTTTATCTTAGTGGAAGCTAAACAAGATAATTTTGAAGCTGGTTGGGCACAATGTTTAGCAGAAATGATAGCTGCCCAGAGGCTAAATGGCGAACTTCCTATAACAATATTTGGTATCGTTTCTAATGGGAAAATTTGGCAGTTTGGTAAGTTAGAGGGAGGAAACTTTACTACAAATATCAACATTTACACAATTCAAAATTTAGATCAAATATTTACTGCTGTTAACTATATCTTTCAACAGTGTGAATTACAGTTAAATAATTTAGTAGCGGCCTAACTTTAAGTAATAAGTAATAATACTATTTTAAAAAAAGAATGCGACAGATAGGTAGGGGCAGGCATCCACAATCTTTGAATATATAAACTCACATCTTGCACCACATAATTATTGCGAAAATTATCGCCTGTAACCCTTATTATCCCGTAGGGTGGGCAATGCCCACCTTACTCTTATTGAGAAGGTGCAAGATATGTGTAAAAGTATCTTACTGATGCCGTGCCCTTACGAAGAATTTATAGCGATTTTCAGTTGAATGCAATACAAAGTAAATTGTTGAATTGGTATAAGTAATAAAAAATCCCCATCCCAGAAGCATCTGGCATGAGGATTGAATTAAAGAGGATTAAATTAAAACTGATTCAAAGTTACTTGGATTCAGTGAAATCAGCATCAATTACATCATCGCCACTAGTAGAAGAAGTACCACTTGTATCTCCACCAGGAGCAGCATCATCACCAGGCGCACCAGGAGCAGCACCACCATTTTGTTGATAGATGTTGCTACCAACTGAGAATAGTGCTTGTTGTAGTTCTGGTGTTAACTTTTGGATTTGTTCGTCGTCTTCTTTAGCAACAGCTTCCCGCAAGTCCTTGACTAAGCCCTCAATTTTGGTCTTATCATCTGCGGGTACTTTATCACCAAGTTCTTGGATTTGTTTCTCAGCTTGGTATGCCAAAGAATCAGCCTGGTTCTTGCGATCAATTTTTTCCCGACGTTCTTTGTCTTCTGAAGCATGGGATTCGGCTTCGTTAACCATCCGTTCCACGTCAGATTTATCTAAGGTGGAAGCACCAGTGATGCTGATGGATTGTTCCTTACCAGTACCCTTGTCCTTCGCAGTTACATTGAGGATTCCGTTAGCATCAGTGTCAAATACCACTTCGATTTGAGGTACGCCACGGGGTGCGGGGGGAATACCATCTAGACGGAAGGTTCCCAGACTCTTGTTGTCGTTAGCCATTTCCCGTTCACCTTGGAGAACGTGAATTTCCACGTTAGTTTGACCATCCACGGCGGTGGAGAATACTTCCGACTTCTTGGTAGGAATGGTGGTGTTGCGGGGGATAATTTTGGTCATTACCCCACCCAAGGTTTCTACACCCAAGGATAGAGGCGTGACATCTAGCAACAAGATACCAGTAACATCACCACCAAGAACACCAGCTTGAATCGCTGCACCAACTGCTACCACTTCATCAGGGTTAACGCCTTGGTTGGGGTCTTTATCTAAGATCCGTTTAACAACGTCTTGGACTGCGGGAATCCGGGTAGAACCACCAACCAGAACTACTTCATCAATTTCGCTCTTACTAATTTTCGCATCGCGGATAGCATTCTCTACGGGAACGCGACAACGATCAATTAAATCAGAGCAGAGTTCCTCGAACTGAGCGCGGGTGAGGGTTGTATCCAGGTGCTTGGGACCCTCTTGAGTAGCGGTAATAAATGGTAAGTTAATTTCCGCTTGGGTAACACTGGAAAGTTCAATCTTGGCTTTTTCTGCTGCTTCTGTGAGGCGTTGTAAAGCTTGCTTGTCTTTGCGAAGATCAATGCCTTCTTGTTTTCTAAATTCTTCTGCTAAGAAATCAACAATTTTTTTATCAAAGTCGTCACCACCAAGGTGGGTATCGCCGGAGGTGGAGAGAACTTCAAAGACCCCATCTCCTACTTCTAGAATGGATACGTCGAAGGTACCACCACCCAAGTCAAATACCAGGATGGTTTCATTGCTCTTTTTATCAAAGCCATATGCCAAGGAAGCGGCGGTAGGCTCGTTGATAATCCGCAAGACTTCTAAGCCGGCAATTTTACCAGCATCCTTAGTTGCTTGTCTCTGGGAGTCATTGAAGTAGGCGGGCACGGTAATTACGGCTTGGGTGATAGTCTCACCAACGTACTTACTGGCATCATCTACTAACTTCCGCAGAACTTGAGCGGAAATTTCTTCTGGTGCAAATTGCTTACCAGCTTGGGGGCAATCTAATCTGACATTGCCATTGCTGCTGATGACTTTGTAGGAGACTTCAGTGGTTTCATTGGCAACTTCTTCCTGTTTACGTCCAATAAAACGCTTTACAGAGTAAAAAGTATTATCAGGGTTCATTACCGCTTGGCGTTTGGCAATTTGACCCACCAAGCGATCGCCATTTTTGGCAAATGCTACCACACTAGGAGTCGTGCGAAAGCCTTCTGCGTTGGCAATAACCGTGGGTTTACCACCTTCCATAACTGCCACGCAGGAGTTAGTAGTACCTAAGTCGATTCCAACTACTTTTGCCATTGTTAGTTATTGGCTCCGTATAACTACAAAAAATGAATGGGTGGGGTTATAAAGGATTAAATATTGAACTAACTGGTTTGATTAAGCAGCCAGTTCAGCATAAATACCTTTAGTGTTTTCGAGGATAACCGCAGGTAAAAACCATTGGTAATTTAGTCTATGCTGACATATATACTGAGCCTGTGTAGCCAGTCCATGAAGGGTGGTTTTCCGTACCTTGGTTAGGACGGTTAAGCCTCAGATGTATTTAGTTGGCTCATCTCAAGGATTTGCCTCTGCTTTGTCTAATGTATGAGAATTAATACCTTCAGCCATTGGGGTGAACCGTAATCTCAAAGTGGTGTTTGCCGTCAAATTACATAGATAGGTAAAGATATAGGTAGTTTTAGACCTTGTTAAGTAAAAATTTTTGTTTATTTTTTTAACAACGGATAATAGAATTGACCTTCACCAACAGTCACCCCAGCCCGTTCCCCTGCGATTTTACCACTACCAACAAAATAATCAACTCTACCAGCTCCTTTAATGGCTCCTCCCGCATCTTGATCGAGAACATAACGGCTAACTATGTGGTGTTCCATTTTACCTTCACCATTGGGGAAAGGCAGATAAGCACGGATTAAGGCTAAAGCCCCAGGAGGCATCAGGGATTTATCCGTAGCTATGGAACGATCCTTAGTTAAAGAAACGGCAATAGAACCACTCGCAGGAGAACCATAGGTTTCTTGGAAAAAAACAAAGCTGGGATCTCGGGGAATGTATATGTTTAAGGCTGAGGGATTTTTCTGAAAATAATCCAGAATTGTAGGCATGGTGACTCCCTGTTGGGGTAGAACACCATCTTGAATCATTTCCCGTCCAATACTTTTATAATTATGGGCAACATTACCGGCATAACCCACGGTGGTTTGTGTCCCATCTGTTAGTTGTAGTCTGCCAGAACCCTGTATTTGAATCATATATGGTTCCAAGCGATCGCGGAACCAAAATAACTCTAATCCTTTTAACCGTCCCTGGGAACCTTGTAAACCATCTGCCCCTTCTAACTCTAATCTTGTGGGGTGGGGTCTTTGCCAAGATTTAATATCTGGTGGTAAACGATACATCGGGTAACGGTATTCTGGAGTGGGAACCCTACTAGCTGTGTAAATAGGTTCATAGTAGGATGTAAATAATACTGAGCCTCTGCCATTTTTACCCACTGATTGATACAGAACAAATTCTTTGGCGATCGCAGCATTTAAGTAGGTT
>NZ_FYBH01000010.1 GCF_900185595.1 Calothrix rhizosoleniae SC01 | reverse complement strand
CAGTGATGATGCAACTAGCCGTGGATTTGATGTTCGCTCGGTGAAAAGCTCGTGTTCGATCCAAGCACAAGCTTTGCCTACCGCATGTACGAAGGATGCAAATTCCCTTGGTTATCCCAGCAAGTGTGCTTGTCCGGGTTCGAGCGAATACAATGAGTTATTCGGTCAGTGTGTAATCCCATTGTCATAAGATAGGCTTCTGACTTAGCTGTAATTGCTCAGCGATCACTATTCAGTTTTTGTCTTGCTGCTTCTAAAATAAGTTTATGTTCCGCACGAGCGATCGCTTGATGGGTTCTAGTAACTGCTTCTGGTTCCACGGAAATGGATGTAATACCCCATTCTACGAGCTTTTCGATGATTTCTGGATATAATGCCGGAGCTTGACCGCAGATGGAGCAAGGAATACCAGCATCCCTAGCCATGTGAATTAATTGAGATATGGCTTTGATGACAACTGGATGGCGTTGATCGAATTTTTTGGCAAAAGTTCCCTGTTCCCGATCTATACCCAAGAGTAATTGAGTTAGGTCATTAGTACCAATGGAAATTCCTTGCACACCTGCTTTGACATACTCTGGAAGTAAGAAGAGGACACTAGGTACTTCCGCCATAATCCACAATTGAAATTCTGGGGTCTGAGTTAAACCAGCTGCTTCAATTTTTTGCCGACAAAAAGTAAACTCTTCTACAGTGCGCACAAAAGGTAAAATTAAGCGGATATTTGTGTAACCAGAATTTTGTAGGCTAGCTAGGGCTTGTAATTCTAATTCAAATAGTTGGGTGTTTGTCAAGTAACTAAAAGTTCCCCGTTCCCCTAACATGGGATGGGATGAAGACTTATGAGATGGTAGCTGATCTGATAATTCCTGCGATCGCCAATCCAGGGAACGATAAAAAACTGGTTTGGGAGCAAAAGCACGGACAAATTCTAAAATTTCTAATCGCCATGATTCCAGCAGTTGTTCTCTACGTCCACTCTCTAACCAGGTATTGGGGTGCTGTCCCTCCAAAATGGTAAGTGCCATCATTTCTGAACGTAATAGTCCGACCCCATCTACTGGCAAGGAGCATACTTGCTCAGCTAAACTGCTTTGGCTGAGATTTAGTAGTAATTTAGTCGCAGTTATAGATGGATGGGTAGAAGATAAATTGAAATCGGAGGTAGAATTATGGGGTAAATCCATATCTTTATCTCGCAACTGATTGGGAATGGGAGCCCTCCATCCTCTCCCTCCTCTATTTGTCCGATCACTCAGACTGAGACGATAAATTTCTCCACGATCACCATCAATCAGTAATTGTTCGCCAGTTTGAATAATCATGGTAGCATCCTTCGCACTGACAATGGCAGGAATACCCAATTCCCTAGCCAAAATAGCCCCATGGCTAGTCAATCCACCTTTCTCAGTAATGACACCCGATGCATTTCGTAATATTGACAACCAGTGAGGAGCGATCTGAGGAGCAATTAAGATAACTCCAGGGGGTATTTGCTCTGGTTTTTGTTCTGGTTCTAAAATGACACAAGCCGTTGCAGTCTCTCGCCCCGTAGCTGCTCCAAGACCTTGAATCATTTGAAAATTTTGAGTAACTACAGATTGAGAAGTACAAATTTGTGTTAAATAAAGTTGGGGTATAGCGTCAATATTACAAATAGTCCATTCTAGAGTAAAACTTGTCCCTAGCTCATGGACTAATTGATTGGCGGTATCAATTATTTGTTGGAGTTGTTCTTCAGATAAAGCATACTGTTGTTGTTGGCTGGACTCTAATATATATGCTTTCAAACAAGGATTCTCAATTTCGACAGCGATTTGAGGACTACTCAGATTAATATCCTCAAATTCAGCCACACCATAAGCGATAATTTTATTGCCTAGTTGTTGCTCTAAAACTGTACGATTTTCCTTTTCGATGCGGTAAATATCAGGTGAAATATCCCCTTGATTCAGAGCTATACCCAGTCCCCAGGTAGCTTGAATTTCCCAATTAGAATTATTAGTAGTTAATAATCCACTAGCAATGGCATTGTAGACTGGCTGTACTAAAACAGCCAAATTGATTTCTTGTAAATTAACTCCCGCTCTTTGCCAATATAGTAGACTGCGAGCGCGAAACAATTGGCTCCAACTTTCCTTTACAGCTTGAGCAATTGCTTCTGGTTCTGGACGACAAACAATTGACTCTAATAATCCAGATTTTCCCCATCGAACTCTGGTGTTGGAAATTGCCAAACTAGGGCTAAAAATCAGCACTGGTAAATTCCATACCCTAGTGGCTTGGAGGATATTATTGATTAGCTGGGAAGAAACTTCTGCTGTCAAGATTTCCTGACGTAATTGTTGAGATACCTGTTGTAGTTGTCGCCAGTTATCTACATTTATGTGTAGAGAAGAATATGGTAAATCAGCTACTAAAGCCTCAGAACTATTGAGATTGTCCAGAAATTCCCGGAAAATATCAGTTGTGATCGCAAAACCCGGTACAACTGGATAACCACGCTGCATAAGTTTACTCAAGTGAAAGGCTTGGTCACCTACTTGAGCACGGTCTTGCATTTGAATTTGGTTAAGCCAGTAGAGTTTATCCACTCAATCTATCAAATAATTGTGTTCAGTTTGCCAATATAGCGCTAGGCGCAAGTAATAATTAATAAATAATAAATAATAAGTAATAAATAATAAGTAATAAGTTTACTGCTTATAGGTTTGGTGCTTCAACAATTTCTTAACGTATATGCGTAGTGCTATACAAGTTTGTAGAAAAATAATGGTATTCCCTATACCCTACACCCTATCCCCTACACTCCGTTGATTAATATTTTCCCTTGGTGGACATGAAGAATTTGGGAAGAATGCAGCCATTGAGCATCAAAAGCACCTAAATGAGTAGTGGTAATGAGAGTTTGAAAACGGTCTTGAATAGTATCAAGTAATTGATTTTGTCGGGATAGATCTAGTTCGGCTAACACATCATCTAATAATAATAATGGGGGTTCGCCCACCACTTGTTCAATCAGTTGTAATTCTGCCAACTTGAGGGCTAATACTAGGGTTCGTTGTTGACCTTGGGAACCGTATTGACGGGCAGGAGTTTGATTAATAGCTAATTCTACTTCGTCACGGTGTGGACCTACAAGGGTTGTACCACGGTGTAACTCCGGAATTGTACGCTGCTGAATTTTTTCTAAAAAGGCTTGCTGGATTGTTTCTGGGGAATTTTCTGCTAAGGGAATATGGGAAGCATACTTAATTTGTAATTCTTCTGTGCTACTACTAATATTAGAATGCCAAGCAGCAGCAATGGGAGCTAGTCTCTGTATGGCTCGCTCTCGTCTTCTAATTACCCTAGTTCCAGAAGCCACTAATTGGGCATTCCAAATTTCTAATTGTTCTAGTTTTTCTCCTCTGGGAGAAGTTGCAATTGCTTCTGTATCTCCTGATTCCTGACATTTTTTCAAATAAGCATTGCGCTGACGTAGTACTTGGTTATATTGTTGCAAAATATAAGCATAAACTGGTTCTAGTTGGATCAATAGGGTATCTAGCCAGTGACGACGACCATCGGGACCACCTCTGACTAAGTCTAAGTCCAAACTGGAAAACTGAACAGCATTGAGAATACCGAGAAAATCCATTTGTCGGCGTAGGTTCTCTCCATTTAAGTTTACAGTGCGGCGACTTTGGCGACGTAGGGTTACAGTCAGGTCACTGATACCAGTTTGTCGTTCTAGGGTGGCTTTTATTTGAGCGATCGCTGCCTCATCTTGAATTAAATCACGATCCCGTGCCATTCTATGCGATCGCAATGTCGCCAGCAATTCCACTGCTTCTAATAAGTTGGATTTTCCCTGGGCATTATTCCCCACCAATATGGTTTTGGGAGCAGTAAACTCAATCTGCTGTTGTTTGTAATTACGAAAGTTTTGCAGATGCAAGGTTTGGAGATACATGGGGGAAGTTGGGAGTTGGGAGTTGGGAGTTGATAGTTGATAGTTGGGAGTTGGGAGCAGGGGAGAAACTTGTACAACATTTCCCTCAGTCCTTCATCATTCCATCTCCCTAAGCTGTCGCTTATTAAAAATTTACAATAGCAAAGCAGGAGACATTTCCATACGGGCAATTTTGCCGACAACCAAGAATGAAAATACCTTTTTCCGACTCCCGATTCCCGACTCCCTATTCCCTGCTCCCGACTCCCTACTCCCTATTTTCTAGCTAGACGCTTTTTTTACCCATAAAGCGTAAGAAGAGTTTTTCCAATTCAATCCACACAAACATTAAAGCACTGAAGCCCAAACAAATTACTAGTTCCTGCATACTGAGTACATCAGTGCCAAAAAAGTTGCGTAGAGGTGGTACATAAACCAACATTAACTGCAAAATAGTGGTTAGAACTACAGCTCCCAATACAAACAAATTGGAGAAGGGATTCATTTCAATAGTTAACCGGCTATTGGAGCGAATAGCGATCGCATGACCCATTTGGGCAATACACAAAGTTGTGAATACCATTGTTTTCCATCTTTCTGGACTTAGTCCTGATGGATCTGGTAGCTGGGTATGACCATGAGCCCATTTCATGAGAATAATTGTAGTAAACGCAAAAATAATACCAATCCGAATCATATAAGAACCCAGACCCCGAGCAAAAATACTTTCCCTAGGGGTGAAGGGTGGACGCTTCATCACATCTGGTTCTGGTGGCTCTACCGCTAATGCTAATGCTGGTAAACCATCGGTAACTAAGTTCATCCACAGAATTTGTAGGGGAGTTAAGGGCACATCCGCTAATCCCAATAAGGGAGCAGCAGCAATGGTCAAAACTTCACCGATATTACTACCAAGAATATATTTAATAAAACGACGAATATTTGTATAAACAACTCTTCCTTCCTTGGAGGCCGCGACAATGGTGGCAAAGTTATCATCTAGTAATACCATGTCACTAGCTTCCTTGCTCACATCGGTGCCTGTGATGCCCATAGCGATGCCAATATCAGCTTGTTTGAGGGCAGGGGCATCATTAACCCCATCACCTGTCATAGCCACAAATCTGCCGCGTTTTTGTAATGCCTGCACAATTCGCAGTTTGTGTTCTGGGGAGACTCTGGCATAAATACTGACTAAATCGACATTTTCTTCCAGTTCTTGGTCACTCATCCGTTGTAAATCTTGACCAGTAAAAGCCCGTTCACCTTCCCTCGCAATGTCCAATTCCGTGGCAATTGCCCTAGCAGTTAGTTGGTGATCTCCGGTAATCATAATCGGTCGAATACCAGCTTCTCGGCATTCTTGCACCGCCGCTTTTACTTCTGGGCGGGGTGCGTCTAACATACCCACTAGTCCTAACCAGACTAATTCTTGTTCCGATGCTTCTCCCGTACCTTCTGGAGGAATTTTCATCAACGGCTTGTAGGCAAAACCAAGTACTCGTAATCCTTTACTAGCCATGCGATCGTTTTCTGCCAAAATTGAGGAGTGTTGTTCTTCATTTAAGGGAATTGCACTATTAACTGTATAAATATGGGAACAAAGTGCCAAAGTTAGTTCTGGCGACCCTTTAGAAAACATTAAGTAGCCTTCTGATGTTACCAAGCCACGCAATAGGGGATCAACATCAGCCAAAGGAGAAATTCCCGTTTCCACATGTTCTACTCGACAAATAACGCTCATGCGTTTGCGTTCGGAAGTAAAGGGAAATTCTCCCACCCTAGGTAACTTACTATTCCACTGATCTTGTTCAATGCCTGCTTTGGCTGCCAAGGTAACTAAAGCCCCTTCTGTGGGGTCGCCCAAAATTACCCATTCTCCTTCCTGCTGTTGCAAAATCGCGTCATTACAAACGGTACAGGCGACCAATATGGGAGGTATTTCTGGATAGTCTGCTGGAACTATGGTGTTGTGGTGCAAAGAAAATTCACCATTGGGTTGATAACCTTCTCCGGTAATCTGGAAATATTGCTGATTAGCATACACGGACTGGACTACCATTTTATTCTGGGTTAAAGTACCCGTTTTATCAGAACAAATGGTGGTGACAGAACCCAAGGTTTCCACTGCTGGTAACTTGCGAATCAAAGCATGGCGACGCACCATGCGCTGGGTTCCCAAAGCCAAAGTCACCGTAATCACTGCGGGTAAACCTTCCGGAACCACAGCTACAGCCATACTCAGGGAAACTTCCAATAACTGTTGTACCTGACTTAGTCCCCCTGTGCGGATGATACCGCCAATAACTACAAAGGCGACTAAAATCAAAGAACCAGTTACTAGGACATTGCCCAACTGAGTCATCCGTTGTTGTAAAGGAGTGGGTTCTGTTTCCACGGATTGCAGCATGGCAGCAATTTTACCTAGTTCCGTTTCCATCCCCGTATTTGTAACTAGAACCTTGGCTCTGCCTTGGACAACTTCAGTGCCTTGAAATACCAAATTAATGCGATCGCCCAGGGATGTATCTGCGGACAATTGTACTTCTGCCCGCTTGTTCACGGCTTCTGCTTCCCCCGTCAGAGCTGATTCTCGTACCTGGAGATTAGATTCTTCTAACAAACGCCCATCTGCGGCAATTTGGACTCCCGCTTCCACCAGCATCACATCTCCAGGAACCAGTTCCTTCCCAGCTACCTCCATCGGTTTACCATCGCGAATAACTCGCACATTGGGAGCAGCCATCTTTTTCAGAGCAGCCAAGGCTTTTTCAGCACGGGATTCTTGCAAATAGCCAAGAACACCATTCAGAATTACAATAGCAAGGATGGCGATTGTGTCCTTAAATGGCACTTCTCCAGAAGCTGTTCCTGCTTGTAAAGCCAACAGGTCAAGTATCCCAGATATAATGGCAACGGCAATCAGCATTAACAACATTACATTTTTAAACTGATCCCAAAGAATTTCCCAAGAGCTGCGTAAAGCTGCTTCCTCTAGTTCATTGGCACCATATTGTTGTAAACGTTGTTGTACTTCCTGGGATGTTAAGCCATTGTCTGCATTACTAGATAGCAGTTCTAGGGATTTTTCAACTTCTAAACCATGCCAAACAGTGGCTACATCAGGCAGAGAATTAGCAGACATCTTGTAGATTACGGGAAATGGTTACAAACATCGATCATAATTGAGTCATGGCTGGAAAGCCATCAAAATAAAGTTACCTTGAACTGTAGGGAGTTGGGCTCATAATAGTATTTTTTCTGAAATATTGTAATTTTTATATTTAAATAGCCTATGTATTATTACTATGGTTAAAGTTCAATGCCAATACAATGTTTCTGAATTGATCGATTGTATAAATCTGGGGTATGTTGACACAGATACAAAGGAAAATTGATTCAGGTATGCTCAACATGTGGGGAAATTAGTTTAATATGAGTTTTGCGCTCTCCAGTTTGACCGTTAGCCAGATGTTTGGGCAAAGGATAATTCGACCACTTGGTGCTGCCGCTCTCGGTGGCATAGCTTTTACTCAAGATACTCTAATCGCCATTGACACCGTCAAGGGTCATTTATTACAAATCGATCCAATTACTGATAACACAAAAGTCCTCAATCCCCACCAAGTCAGGGAGTTTATTGATGTCACTGGTGTCGCAGTGTGGGAAAATACCCTGTGGATTACTAGAGGATACAATGTTTACCTGTGTAATCTTAATTCCTTGGCATTAGAACATTTTGTCACCTTGCCTTATCCAGCAAATGGGATTGCTGTTTGGGAATCGACAATTTATGTCAGTTGTCAAAAACTGGGAGACATTCTCATTTTTGATCGTAATACCCGCATGGAAATCACTAGATTTTTTGCTCCTGGTGTGGGGGTAGAAAATTTGGCAGTCACCCAAGAAACTCTGTGGGTATGTGATGATGTGGAACAATCTGTATACTGCCTTGACAGAGCCACAGGGGAAATTCAATTTAGTGTGCTCACTGCCTTTGATTCTCCTTCAGGGATTGCAGTCCACACTAATCAGACTACTGGTAAGGAAAGCTTATATTTGGCTTATGCCAGCGAAGAACCTTACATCCGGGATAATCCCAATGCTGACCCCAATCATGAACTGACGTACCGCGATCGCACTTTTATCCATCCCCTGTATTATAGTTACGATCCGGAAAAACGCTATGGCTTATCCAATGGTTATTTAATTGAAATGTCCTATGCTGAGGAAATTTCTCCTCTGGACGATGTATATTTACCAGATGTAGAATGGCGAATTGCCTTACCTTCAGAAACTAACCGGCAAAAAGTTAGGTCAGTAGAACCAATTGGTTTGCCATTCACAGAGGAAATCATTGACGGACAACGGGTAGCTGTATTCAAATTTGATAATCTCACCCCAGGAGAACAGCATATCTTTGGCTGGAAGGCTATTTTGGAAGTTAGAGGGATGAAATACCGTCTCACTCCCAGGAATTTGGAAGATATCCCCCCATTACCATCTGAATTTCAAAACCGCTACTTGGTAGATGATGATGAATTGGCAATGGATACTCCCATTGTCCAAAGGGCTGCCCAAGAAGCTGTTGGTACGGAAACCAATTTGCTGCGGAAAATGTATAGCATCCGCAATTATGTCTACGACAAATTATCTTATGGTATTAAACCTCACATTGATACTCCGGATATTGTTTTGGATAGAGGCATTGGCTCTTGTGGGGAATATGTAGGTGTCTTATTGGCTCTTTGCCGTTTAAATGGGATTGCTTGTAGAACCGTAGGACGTTACAAATGTCCTGCAAATGGCGAACAGCAAGGGGTTCCCCTGCAACCAGATTTTAATCATGTGTGGCTAGAATTCTATGTTCCTGGTTTAGGTTGGCTACCAATGGAATCCAATCCAGATGATTTGGGCGCTTATGGGCCCCATCCCACAAGATTTTTTATGGGATTGGCGTGGTATCACATTGAAATTGGTAAAGGTATTTCTTTTGAGTATTTAACTAGTAAGGGTGAGCGTCTGACAAAAGAGGAGGTTTCCATTGGTGACTTGGCAATTAATCACATTCGATTCACAATTCTGGAAGAATTACCACATACCCAAGATTAACAAGGGTTTTAGGCTTTTTTGAGTAGCATTTGAATAGTAAATGAGTAGTGAATGAGTAGCGCCAGGTTTACAAGCCTGGGCACTCAGATTTACTCACTTCCGGATGACAGTAGTACTTTAGCTATAACAGCAAGAAGCCTCATGCCTCCTTGTCAGGTAGGCTTTGAGATGGCAGTCGCTCATGAGGGAAACCCCCAAAACCACGCTGCCTCATGAATTGCGAGGTAAAAACGAAACACCCTACAACCGAATTAAGCCGTAGGCTTGACAGGAAGTGGGGTAGTTGAGTTTTTACCAATATTCTGCTCTGGAAGCGTTTCTATAAAATATTCGATTATTGCTGTCATAGTTTTTATCCATAGCTGTACCTATGGTTAAGCCTGATGTTGATTCTAATAACATCGTAGGCATTGATGTCGGTTTAATCGATTTTTATGTTGCCTTTGACAACACTCGAATTTCTACACCGAAATATTTACGTAAATTTAAACACCAATTACGTAAAGCTCAAAAACGAGTTTCAAGACGTAAAAAGGACTCTAATCGTCGTCAAAAAGCTATTAAAAAATTGGGTAGAAAGCATAAAAAGTTGCAGATACTCGTAAAGATTTTCATTTTAAAACGGCTAATCAACTGCTCAAAAAATATGATGTAATAGCTGTTGAAAAGCTAAGTATAAAAGGTCTAGCTAAAACTAGACTTGCTAAAAGTATTGATGATGATGGTTGGGGACAATTCCTTTCAATACTTTCAAACAAAGCCAAAAATGCTGGTTTGTTGGTAATCCCAGTAAAGCCTCATGAAACTTCTCAAGAATGCTCAAATTGTGGTCACAAAGTAAAGAAAAGTTTATCGCAACGGGTACATAATTGCCCAGTTTGCCACACATCAATATGTCGTGACCTCAACGCAGCAATCAACATCAGGAAGCATGGGACACACGCTCTATCTAAAAAAGCTCAGTCAGTCAATGTCTGGGGTAGCCTAGAGTCTCTGAGAATCCCACACTCACCTTCGTGTGAGTGTGTGGAGTATGTCACGCAGGATAGATTTTCTAAACCTTCCGACTGGTAGGTTTTTGATGACTCGGCAAACTTGCGTGATATAAATCAATTGCTCAATGATGGGCGATGGGGTTATAACGATTGTGGAACCAATCTTGAATGAGTTCTAAGTTATAACGGATACAACGGCTATTCACTTTTACCCATTGGGTTCCTTTATCCTTCATAAAGTCTAGTCAAAACATAAAATGTGCCATATTTAGTAAATAACTTCAGATCTCTTGGAAAACGTTAAAAAAGCTAATAATACTGGGAATATGAAATATGGCACTGGAGAAAGAAAATTTTTCAGACGGGAATGAGCGAGAGTCAGACATAGGGGAGGAAAACAACCAAGAACAGGAGGTACAGCAAGCAAATAAACAAAGTGCTTGGCTACTACCAATGTTGTTGGGTACCTGTTTCGGATTTGCGATCGCTATTATTGCTATGGGTAAGTTTAGCCAGCCTTCTCAACATACCAATAAAGCTATAGCTAATCAGATATCACCAGAAGTTCCGATTGCAATGACAGTGACTACCGTACCTGTAGAGACTACCCGTATTACACGCAATTTAAATGTTACAGGTACAGTATCAGCACAAAATTTAATCCCAGTATTACCCCAGGCTAATGGATTGCTGATCAAAAAAATCCTTGTCAGTCAAAGAGATTATGTTAAACAAGGACAAGTATTAGCAGTATTAGATGATTCCATTCTTCAGGGGCAAATTAGTCAAGCTAAGGCAGATGTGGAATCAAAAAAAGCAGATGTTGCATCCAGTCAAGCAGATTTGGCATCCAAACAAGCAGCAGTAACTTCTAGCCAAGCAATAGTGCAGCAAAGAAAAGCAGATTTAGCCCAAGAGCAGGCTCGACTGTTAGAAGCAGAAAAGAATTTTCTTCGCTATCAAAAATTAGGGGCTGATGGGGCTATTAGTCAACAAGAATTAGATACTCGTGAAACTACAGTTAAAACAGCAAGGGAAGCAGTACGTTTAGCACAAGAAAATATTCGCAGTGCCCAAGCTAATGTTATCAGTGCCCGAGCAGACATTGCTACTGCCCGAGCAAGTATTGATAGTGCCAAAGCTGATGTTAAAAGTAACGCCGCAAGATTGCAACAATTGAAAACTCAACTAGCACAAACTTTAGTCCGTGCCCCTGTTGCAGGAATTATTGCAGAGAAATTGGCAAGAGTGGGAGATGTGACGGGTATTCCACCTCAAACCCAAGCCATAAATGTGGTGGGGGGTACACAGAAACTATTTTCGATTATTAGTAATAGCAAGCTCGAATTGCGAGCTGAAGTACCAGCCATTCAATTGTCCCAAATCAAAATTGGTGCAGAAGTGAAAGTGACTTCTGATGCGAATAGTCAGGTACATTTGCGGGGGAAAGTTAGAGAAATTGAGCCTATAGTTAACGAAAATAGACGAGAAGCGATCGTCAGAATTGACTTACCATCCACCCAATTACTCAAGCTAGGAATGTTTGCAAGAGCAGCAATTAATACCAATACAGTTATGAGTGTGGCGGTACCTCAAAAGGCTATATTACCTCAACCCGATGGAAGTGCGATCGCATTTACTCTGTCTAGTAAAAACATTGTTAACGCTCAGAAAGTAGAGATGGGAGAAATTATCAATGGTGGAAAAGTAGAAATTAAAAGTGGTTTGCAATCAGGTGAACAGGTAGTAATTGACGGTGCGGGATATCTCAAAGATGGAGACAAGGTGAAGGTAATAAGTAATAAGTAATAAGTAATAAGTAATAAACATCAACCAACAACCATCAACTCTCAACATTCCCATGTCTTTTAATATTTCTGCGTGGTCGATAAAAAAGCCAATTCCAACAATCGTTTTATTTTAGTTTTAACAATATTTGGTTGGTTTTCCTTCAACTCTTTGGGAATTGATATCAACCCTAATATTGATATTCCTACAGTCCAAGTTACAGTAACTCAACCAGGTAGTGGTCCCGCAGAACTGGAAAGTCAAGTCACGAAAAAAATAGAAGATGCTGTGGCTGGTTTGGGGAACATTGATGAATTGCATTCTACTGTGACCGATAGTGTGTCGGATACCACCATTAACTTTGTATTGGGGACAAATACTGATCGTGCCACCAATGATGTACGTAATGCAGTGGCTCAAATTCGCCAAAGTTTACCCCCAGATATTAATGACCCCATTGTCCAACGGTTGGAATTTACTGGTGGCTCTATTATGTCCTATGTGGTGAGTTCCAATAAACAGTCGGTAGAAGAATTAAGTAACCTGGTAGATCAAACCATTAGCCGCGCCTTACTATCTGTTAAAGGTGTGTCACAAATTAAACGTGTGGGGGGAGTTGATCGGGAAATTCGCATCAACCTCAACCCCAATCGTTTAGAATCCTTAGGTATTACCGCCACCCAAGTCAATGACCAAATTCGGGCATTAAATATTAATCTTCCAGGGGGAAGAACTGAAATTGGAGGTAAGGAACAAACCATTAGAACTTTGGGTAATGCACCCAGTATCAATATCCTCAAAACCTATGAAATCCTCTTACCTGGAGGTGGCTCTGTACCTCTATCCACCTTGGGGACTGTAGAAGATAGTTTTGCAGATGTCCGCCAAAGTGCCAGTTTAAATAATAAACCCGTGGTGGGTTTCCAAGTATTACGTAGTACTGGCAGCATTATGGTAGAAGTGGAGGAGGGAGTCAAAGCTGCGATCGCCGAATTAGAGAAAACCCTGCCACCCGATGTCCAACTAGATTTAATTTCTACCACAGCCACCTTTGTTCGCCAATCCTATAAAAGTACTATGGATGAGCTATTGCTGGCTTCTGTATTGGCAGTACTAGTAATTTTACTGTTTTTACGAGATTGGCGAGCTACATCAATCACAGCCATTACCTTACCCCTATCAATTATTCCCACCTTTGCCGTCCAGTATCTCCTGGGTTATACTCTCAACAACATGACCTTATTAGCATTGGGTTTAGCTGTAGGGAACTTGGTAGATGATGCGGTGGTAGAAATTGAAAATATGGAACGGCACTTAGCTATGGGTAAAACCCCACGGCAAGCTGCCTTTGATTCTTCCACAGAGATGGGTCTGGCAGTTATTGCGACATCAGCAACAATTATTGCCGTATTTTTACCAGTGGCTTTTTTAGGTGGTGTTACTGGCCAATTTTTTCAACCCTTTGCCGTTACTGTTTCCGCCGCTACAGTCTTCTCTACCTTAGTAGCGCGGATGGTCACACCGATGATGGGGGCGTATTTATTACAACATAAGTCAGGAAAAGAAGATAAAGGCAGATACAAAAAACGTCATTTTCAACCTTACAAATCCCTTCTACAATGGGCATTACGTCACAGGTTAACAACCCTAGGCATTGCTTTGGCATTTTTTATTGCCAGTTTAATGTTAGTTCCCTTAATTCCCACAGGTTTAATTGATAGTGGTGACATTAGTATTGCTACGGTTAATATTGAACTTCCTCCTAGCTCCACATTGCAAGATACTAACAAGGTAGTCACCCAAACTACCAATCTGTTTCAAGCAAACCCATTAGTCAAATCTGTATTTGCTTCACAAGAGGTAAATTCCGCGACTTTGACCATTAATATCAAATCTAAACAAGAAGGTAGAACCATCTCTCAAACAGATTTTGAGTCACAAATACGCCCGAAATTTGCAGATATTCCTGGTGCTAAAATTAGTTTTGAAAACTTGGGTTCAGTAAGTGGTGATAAAGCCTTAAGCATTCTGCTGCGTAGCGAAAATCCCCAAGCATTAAATCAAGCAGCCACAGATTTAGAAAAACAGATGCGAGGCTTACCTGGTTTAGTGGAAGTTTCTTCAAGTGCTAGTTTAGTTAAACCAGAGATATTGGTAATTCCTAATCCCC
>NZ_FYBH01000082.1 GCF_900185595.1 Calothrix rhizosoleniae SC01 | reverse complement strand
AACTTTCCCAGCCATTACCTTTTCTAACTCAGTTAATTTCATCTCCTGCATCGATTGAAATCCTGCGATACCAGCAGCATGAACAATTCCTTTAACTGGTGTATGGTGGTTGTTTAATTGCTCAAATATGTTTGAAATTTCTGCAAAATTACAAACATCGGCTTGGGCTACTATTACAGAAGCTTCTTGTTTTTGTAACTTACTGATGGCTGCTAATTTTTCTTGTGAGGGTTTAGTACGACTGATTAGCACCAGGTGTTTAGCACCTTTCGAGACCATCCAAGACGCTGTATGTAATCCTAATACTCCCAACCCTCCTGTAATTATATAAGTGGCATTTGAATCAAATGAAGGAGTTTGAGATGGTTTGAGAGATTGCTTAACTAAACGAAGAATATATGATTGATGTTCCCGTAAAGCCAGATGGTCTTCTCGTTGATTATTGTCTGCTATAAATTGCAGTAGTGTTTGTGTTTCCGATTCATTTGCAAGTGGGTCTAAATCTACCATCCCACCCCAAAGTTGAGGATTTTCCAAAGATACCACCCGTCCCATTCCCCATAAGGGTGATGTCGCCACTGACACTGATTCTGTTGGGGATTTAACTGAACAAGCACCCCGAGTTACTAACCACAGTTTGGCCAAGCTTTTGGTTTTAATTATTGCTTGAACTAAATGTAGTACCGTACCACATCCCCAAAGTTGTGCTTGCTCTAAACTTGCGATTGTTAAGTCTTGGGTGATTGGAACATCTAAACTCCACAAATGAATTATACGAACTAGGGGTAATTTACTGTTTTCCTCAATAGTTTTAATTAATTGTTCAAATTCCTGGGGCTCTGTGGGATTAAGTTGATAAGTATTTTCTTCTAGTTTTTCATAGTAATTGCCTCGAAAAACTAAGCTATATTCACACCCATGTTGTTGCAATTGTTGAGCTAATTTTTCTCCGATTTCGGTGGTATCTGCAAAAATTAACCAATGACCCGGTTTAATATTTATCTTGGTTTGAATATCAATTAAAGGTTTCCATTCAACTTGATAAAACCAATCTTTGATATTTGTAGTACACAATTGCTCTTGATGCTGTTTAACCAAAACTTCGATCAATTCCGGTAAAAGATTGATTTGTTCTGGGGAAAATTGACCAGCTTTTTCTAAATTTTGAACGAGTTGTTGAGTATTCCCATGATTGAGATAATTGACAATTTCAGTAATCTTATTTTCTGAATTAGAATTAGTCGTTTGTTGGTTTAGATTTTCCCTGTTCTCAACCCAATAACGTTGCCGTTGAAAGGGATAAGTAGGTAATACAACTTTGTTACGAGAATAATCTTTATCAAATCCCAACCAATCAACTTTAACTCCCCGCACATATAATTCACCCAAACTTTGTAGCATTTGCCGCCAATCTTCTTGACCTGGTCTCAGGGAAGGTAACCAAACTCCACCATTTTCTAGCAAACACAGTCTTCCCATACCTAGCAAAATCGGCTTAGAACCAATTTCTAAGAAGATTTGACAACCTTCTTGGTGCAAAGTCTCCATACTTTGAGCAAATTTCACCGGTCTTAGAACATGACTTACCCAATAGTCAACTGTAGCAATACTGCTGTCTGCTCTCATTCCAGTGACATTTGATATTAATGGAATCTGGGGTTGATTGTAAGTAATTTCTGATGCTACCTGAGTAAAATCTCCTAACATCGGTGACATCAAATGTGAATGGAAAGCATGGGATACTTGCAGTTGTTTTGTCTTAATTTCCAGTGAATCAAATATTTCCTTGACTTTAGCAATAGCTTCTGAATCACCAGAAATGACCACACTTTGAGGCCCGTTTATTGCCGCAATTGCCACTTGACCAGAATATGGAGTAATTAGTTGATTTACTCGCTCATAGGATGCCATTATCGATAACATCTCACCACCAGTCGGTAATTGTTGCATTAACCGTCCTCGATGAGCAACTAATTTCAAACCATCTTCTAAACTAAATACTCCTGCCACTGTAGCTGCAACATATTCTCCTACACTGTGACCCATCACCAAGTCCGGTTTTATTCCCCAAGACTTCCACAATTGAGCTAATGCATATTCGATTGCAAATAAAGCTGGTTGAGTATAAGCAGTTTGAGCTAGAACATTTTCCGAAGCTTCATCGCCATAAAGTATTTCTAATAAAGGTTGATCTAAATAATCTTTTAAAATTTGTTCACATTCATCGACAGCCCCCTTGAAAGTGGGTTGGGTTTGGTAAAGCTGTCTACCCATACCCACATATTGAGACCCTTGACCAGTGAACAGCATAGCAACTTTGGTCAATTCATTACCACTACTAAATTGCCCAGTCACCAAACCCATATCTTGTGAATCTGTACCAAAGGTATCCAGCTTTTGTTGCAATTGTTCTCGATTACTAACAACTACCACCAGACGATGATTACTTGCTTTCCTGGTACTATTGGCACTAAAGCAGATATCTGCCAAATCCTGCTCTGAGTGTGCTTGTAAATGTTCGCTATAGCGTTTTGTTAACTCTGCTAAAGCTAATTCATTTTTGGCTGATAACTGTAACAAATGTAGGGGACGCTCAGACTCCGACACTTGACTGGTGGTGAGTGGAGGGGCTTCACAGAGCACTACATGGGCATTAGTGCCAGTAAACCCAAAGGAACTCACCCCTGCAAACCGACCCTTGGAAACAGCCCAAGGGGTCAAAGCTTGAGGTACCTGTAACCAAGGTTGCCAATCAATCTTGGGGTTAGGTTGTTGCAGATGTAAATTGGCAGGTATTTGTTGGTGCTGTAGGGATAAAACCACCTTAATTAGTCCCGATACCCCTGCAGCCGATTCCAAATGGCCAATATTTGTCTTCACAGTACCGATCCACAATGGCTCAGATGATGGACGCTCCTGACCCAGTACCGCTGCTGCTGCATTTACCTCTATAGGGTCTCCTAAAGAAGTTCCCGTACCATGAGCTTCTAAATAACTAATATCTGCTGGTTCTACCCGAGCTTGTTTGAGTGCTTGTAAAATCAATTTTTGTTGGGATTGACCATTGGGCACCGTTAAGCCACTACTGGGTCCATCTTGGTTAACTGCACTACCCCGAATCAAGGCCAGAATTGAGTCACCGTCTGCTTGGGCTTGACTCAGAGGCTTGAGTACTACCATGCCACAACCTTCTCCTCGGCCATAACCATCCGCAGATATATCAAAGGTTTTACACAAACCATCTGGGGAAATCATGCCGGCACGGGATGTGAAAATATAGCTTTGCGGGGTTAAATGAAGTTTGACTCCCCCAGCAATAGCCATTTGACATTCTCCCAAGCGTATACTGTTGCAGGCTTGGTGAATCGCCACTAAGGAAGAAGAACAGGCAGTATCAATGGTTACTGTTGGCCCGGTAAACCCAAAAGTGTAAGCCAAACGTCCTGCCGCACCGGAAATACTATTACCAGTACCTGTGTAGGTCGCTAGGGGGCTATTTGGCTGTTGCTTTAAATGCTCCTGTATCAATTGTTCGTAATCATGGCCATCATTACCTACAAATACCCCTATAGGTTCTGATGATAGACGCTCTACCTTTTGTCCGGCTCGTTCTAGGGCTTGCCAACTAACTTCTAGCAACAACCGATGTTGGGGGTCCATGGCTGTTGCTTCCCTTGGGGAGATACCAAAAAATCCTGGGTCAAATTGGTCTACTCCTTCAATAAAGTGACCGTAACGGGTGACCATTTTACCAGGAGTTTCTCGGTCTGGGTGATAGTAACTATTGATATCCCATCGCTGTGGTGGGATTTCTGAGTGGGAGCTTCTACAATCGTGCAATAACTCCCAAAATTTTTCTGGTGTGTTAGCTCCACCAGGGAAGGAACATCCCATACCTATGATGGCTATGGGTTCATGTTCTACAACTTTTACTGATTGCTCTGGTTTTTGGTTGTCATCAAAACTACCCAGTTGTAATATTTGTGAATTTATATACTTAGTTAGTTGCTCAATGTTGGGAAAGTCAAAGCTCAGGGTTGAAGGTAATGCTACTCCTAGTAATTGGGTAATGCGATTACGTAATTCCACTGCCATGAGCGAGTCCATACCCAAGTCGAAAAATCCTTGCTCAAAGCCGGGCAGTTGGGAATCACTCAGCCCTAGTACGCTAGCGACTTCTGCTTGAATCTCTGTTCTCAATACATTGTAGCGCTCGCCATCCGGCAAAGATGCCAATCGTCTTAAAAGTTCATTTTGCGTTGTTTTTGCTTTGGAGGCTTCTTGCTGTGATTCTGTTTTGCTTACCAATTCCCAAAGCAATGGCATTTGATTACAAAAACTAAATTGCTCTTGGAAAACTGACCATTGGATTGGTAAAACTCCTACCTGTGGGATGGATTGTTCTAGTAGTTGTCCTAAAAGCTGCAATCCCTGTTCTGAAGCAAGAGGAGTAATTCCCATGGCTAGAATTCGACTTTGATGACGACTATCCAAGTTTGCAGCCATCCCTGCTGTACTCCACGGTCCCCAGTTGATACTCAATCCTGGTAACCCCATTGCATGACGATGGTGAGCTAAAGCATCCATGAAAGCATTAGCTGCTGCATAATTTCCTTGGGCTGCTGAACCCACCAATGAAGCCATTGAGGAGAAGCAAACAAAAAAGTCCAGAGCAATATTGTGTGTTAAGTTGTGTAGATTCCAAGCCCCTTGTACTTTCGGTGCCATGACTCGGGTGAACTGCTCCCAATTCATAGAGTCTAACAAACCATCATCTAATACCCCAGCGGCGTGAATTACACCTTTTAGGTCTGGTAAAGATGCTTCGATTTCTTCAACAATTTTAGTTGCATCAACTTCATTGGAGATATCTCCACATAGAACTAATATTTGTGTTCCTAGCTTTTCTAATTCTTGAATTGCTTGAACAGTTTCAGGTGAAGGTTGCTTGCGTCCGGTAAGTACTAAATGTTTTGCTCCTTGCTGAACCATCCACCTAGCTGTATGCAATCCTAAAACTCCCAATCCTCCTGTAATTAGATAGGTGGCATTATCCTTCAGTGAAATTGACTTCTTATCTTCGAGAGATTGCTTGACTAAACGAGGGATATATGCACTATTTTCCCGTAAAGCCAGGTGGTCTTCTTTTTGATTATTGTCTGCGATGAGTTGTAGTAGTGTTTGTGTTTCCGATTCATCTGAAAATGGCTCTAAATCTACCATTCCACCCCATAATTGGGGATTTTCTAAAAATATTACTCGACCCATCCCCCATAAGGGTGATCCAGCCACCGACACTAATTCTGTTGAGGATTTAACTGAACAAGCACCCCGAGTCACTAACCACAGTTTGGCCAAACTGTTGGTTTTTATTAGTGCTTGGACTAGCTGCACAACTGTACCACATCCCCAAAGTTGTGCTGACTCTAAAGTCGTGATTGTTAAGTCTTGGGCTTTGGGAGCATCTAAACTCCACAAATGAATTATACGAACTAGGGGTAATTTACTGTTTTCCTCAATCCCTTGAATTAATTTTTCAAATTCTTCGGGTTCTGTGGGATTGAGCTGGTAAGTATTTTCTTCTAGTTTTTCATAGTAATCACCTCGAAAAACTAAGCTAGACTCACACCCACATTGTTGCAATTGTTGAGCTAATTTTTTTCCGACTTCGGTGGTGTCTGCAAAAATTAACCAATGACCCGGTTCAATGTTTGTCTTGAGTTGAGTCTCAACTAAAGGTTTCCATTGAGTTTGATAAAGCCAATCTTTGATAGTTGCTTGGTTTTTAGTGTTGCTATTCTCAATCCAATAACGTTGTCGTTGAAAGGGATAAGTGGGTAATTTTACTTTGTTACGAGAATAATCTTGATCAAACCCCAACCAGTCAACTTTAACTCCCTGTAGATATAATTGACTCAAGGTTTGTAGCATTTGCTGCCAATCTTCTTGACCTGGTCTTAGGGAAGGTAACCAAAGTCCGGCATCTTCGGGTAAACACTGTCTTCCCATACCTAACAAAATCGGCTTGGGACCAATTTCTAGGAAGATTTGGCAACCTTCTTGATGCAAAGTCTCCATACTTTGAGCAAATTTCACCGGTCTGAGGATATGATTTACCCAATAATTTGCCGTACAAATACTATCATCTGCTCTGGTTCCTGTGATATTTGATATTAATGGAATCTGGGGTTGATTATAAATAATTTCTGATGCTACCTGAATAAATTCCTCTAACATCGGTGACATCAAATGTGAGTGGAAAGCGTGGGATACTTGCAGTTGTTTTGTCTTAATTTCCAGTGAATTAAATATTTCCTTGACTTTAGCAATGGCTTCTGAGTCACCAGAAATGACTACACTTTGAGGTCCATTTATTGCTGCGATCGCTACTTGCTCAGAGTATGGTGCAATAAGTTGTTTTACTCGTTCGTGGGATGCCATTATCGATAACATCTCACCCCCGGTCGGTAATTGTTGCATTAACCGTCCCCGATGAGCAATCAGCTTTAATCCATCTTCTAGACTAAATACTCCTGCCACTGTGGCTGCAACAT
>NZ_FYBH01000149.1 GCF_900185595.1 Calothrix rhizosoleniae SC01 | reverse complement strand
AGGTAAATAATCAGACTATTTATAAAATATCAAGGCTAGAGAACACAATACTTTTGAATTTTTAATTTTGACTGACCCGTAGCAGCACTAGCCTGGATATACTAGTTTTTGTTTGCGGCGTTGATATATAGATGCTCCACCCACAGCTAACATTCCCAAAATTAGACTAGGTTCAGGCGTTGTTTGTTTATCGTTAAATCCAGTCTTGCCAACATGGAAAGTATGGTTATCCATTTCAAAACCACCCTCATCACTGATTTGCTCAATGATAATTTGATTAAATGTTTCCTCGTCCGTTTCTGCAAAAAAGTGCGCGAAGGTGTTATATTCGTTATCTTGATGGGGTGCCTGAACTGTTTTTGGATCGTCTCCTCCTGCAAGTTCTTGCAGGTTAAATGATTTTAGCTTATTGCCATCCTGATCTTGAACTTCAATCACTGTCTTGTTCTCTTTAGTGACAAATTGCTGTAATGTCCTTGTACCTGTTTTGGTATTAACAAAAGTGATTTTATTGTTGTCACTGATAGCACCCCAGTTAAAGCCAAAGTAGTTCATATTTTCTTTAAAGTCTATGGTAATCTTTGAATTCAATTCGGGAGCTTGCAGATACTGAGATTCATTTCTGTCTCCGTTGGGGTCGCTAGGAGCCCATCTACTAATTGTACCATTTCTAATATAAGATTGGGAATTTAGAGTGTATTTGATAAATGGATTTTCTTCGTTTGTTTCTTGCCCGTTTTTGTCGAATGAAAATATTTTTTTGCTCGCATCGACATTATTAAAATCAATTGTAGTAGCCTTATCCTTAAAATTGGGAGAATTATAGTAATTAGAAAAACTACCCATTCCTCCTGTTTCTATTTCCTCTGTATTAGGATTATCCGCTATACCTAAATTCAATTCCAGACTAATTGCATGTGCAGAACCAGCATATATAAAAATAGAGAAAGTAGATAAAACAGTAGCACCAAAAAACTTTTTAAAATTCAACATTTCTTCTGCCAGATAGCTGTATTCACATTATCATCTTTTTTTTAGTGCCAAACATCCGTTTGATTACCCTATTAATCGAACTCTTTGACAATAGGAATTACACGAACTGATTTACAATAACTTTATTTTTCTACATGAAAATATTATTTTTGTATTTATGCTTAAATCAAAAAAATGTCTCTATACTTTTATATCAGCCATTTTCCAAAATTAGAGTGATTTTATAATACAAGTTCCTAGTACTGCTGTGGTAAAATTACAAGTATTGTGTTCTCCATCTGGGAAATTTCAAAAATGGTTTGCTGATTTCCCCAGGGGAAGGGGACGATATCTGGCTAAAATAAGGCTATGTCCCAAACAACACCAAAAAACCAGTTGACTTCCCATTCTGACAACATCACTCGTCCTAGTTGCATCCTTGTAGATGGACACTCCTTAGCGTTTCGTTCTTATTATGGCTTTTCTAAAGGTAAGGACGGTGGATTGCGAACTACCACAGGAATTCCTACAAGTATATGTTTTGGTTTCCTCAAGTGTTTACTAGAGGTAATCTCAACTCAGCAACCGCAAGCTATGGCGGTGGCTTTTGATTTGGGTTTACCTACTTTTCGTCATCAAGCTGAGGATACTTATAAGGCGGATAGGGAAGAAACACCAGAGGATTTTATCCCGGATATGGAAAATCTGCGGGAGCTACTTACAGGGTTAAATTTATTAACTCTAACAGCACCTGGTTATGAAGCGGATGATATCTTAGGTACTTTAGCACAACGGGCATCGGCTGACGGTTACAAGGTGCAAATTCTTACGGGAGATAGGGATTTATTTCAACTTGTGGATGGGGAAAAAGATATTAGCGTCCTCTATTTTAGTCCAGAAGGGTTTAGGCGTTCTAGTAGTGGGAATGGGATTAATGAGTTTTTCCCGGAGCAGGTACAGGTAAAATTAGGAGTGTTACCTTCCCAGGTAATTGATTATAAGGCTTTGTGTGGGGATAAGTCGGATAATATTCCCGGTGTTAGGGGGATTGGGGAAAAGACGGCGGTGAAATTAATCAATGCTTACGGTTCCCTGGATGATATATATAATTCATTGGATCTGATTCAAGGTGCTGTCAAAACTAAGTTGGTTAATGGTAAAGAAGATGCATACAAGTCTCGCTATTTAGCAACTATTGTTTTAGATGTACCTATGGAGGTTGATTTAGCAAACTGCAAGCTACAAGGTTTTGACTCCAATGCTCTCATCCCCACTTTAGAAAAATTAGAATTTAAGTCTTTTCTCGAAAAAATTAACCAACTCCAAGAACAGTTTGGTGGCACAGTTATAGAAAATATCCCATCTTCCCAATCTTCTCAAGATAATAATGAAGATGATGATTTGTGGTTTTTTAGTGCTGAAGATACTGCTGCAAACCCCGCACAACCAGATATTCCCATTAAACCACAGATTATTGATACCCAAGGGAAGTTAAATGATTTGGTGCAACAATTACAAAAATTTACTAACCCAGATATACCCGTGGCTTGGGATACGGAAACTACCGCTTTAGAACCGCGAGATGCAAAATTAGTAGGGATTGGTTGCTGCTGGGGAACGGAAATTGATGATATGGCTTACATCCCAGTAGGGCATAAAATCGGAACGAATTTAGAATTAGGTACTGTTCTGTCAGCACTACGTCCTATTTTAGAAAGTGCTGATTATCCTAAGACTTTTCAAAATGCTAAGTTTGACCGTTTAGTTTTTCGGTTTCAAGGTATTACCTTAGCTGGGGTAGTATTTGACCCCATGTTAGCAAGTTATGTCCTCAATCCTGACAGCAGTCATAATTTAACTGACTTATCTCTGCGTTATTTGGGTTTGACGGCACAAAACTACGCCGATGTGGTTCCTAAAGGACAAACCATTGGAGATATAGATGTTGTCAGCGTTGCTAATTACTGCTGCTTACAAGTTTATGCCACATACCAACTAGTAGGTAAACTACAATCAGAATTAGTAAAAATTCCTGCTTTGCACAAATTACTCCTGGAAGTAGAACAACCCCTAGAACCAGTGTTAGCGGAGGTAGAGTCCCAAGGAATTAGGATAGATACCAGCTACTTACAACAACTCTCCCAACAGCTAGCCGTGGAATTGTCAAGTTTGGAGAAACAAGTACATGGTATTGCTGGGGAAGATTTTAACCTGGGTTCTCCCAAACAATTAAGTCAGATCTTATTTGAAAATTTGAGGTTAAGTACCAAACATTCCCGAAAAATTAAAACCGGATATTCCACAGATGCAGCAACCTTAGAAAAAATGCGTGATGTGGATGAAACGGGGATTATTGATGCCATTATTGAGTATCGCACCTTGGCAAAGCTGAAGTCTACTTATGTGGATGCACTACCAGCTTTAGTACGTTCAGACACTCAGCGCATACATACTAATTTTAATCAAACCGCCACATCCACAGGTAGGTTATCATCTTCCAATCCCAATTTACAGAATATTCCCATCCGCACTGCCTTTAGCCGACAAATTCGTCAAGCATTTTTACCAGAACCGGCTTGGTTAATGGTAGCTGCTGACTACTCACAAATTGAATTAAGAATATTAGCCCATTTGAGTCAGGAGCCAGTATTAGTAGAAGCTTACCGCAACAACGAGGATATTCATACCGTGACGGCGCGGTTGATGTTTGAGAAAGACGATGTGACAGCAGACGATCGCAGAGTCGCAAAAACCATCAACTTTGGTGTAATCTATGGCATGGGTTCCCTGAAGTTTTCCCGCTCCATTGGTGTCGATAAGGCATTAGCAAACGAATTTATTAAGAAATTTTATACTCGATACCCTAAAGTATTTACTTATTTAGAACAGGTGAAAAAACAAGCGATCGCTCAAGGATTCGTAGAGACAATTCTAGGTCGTCGGCGTTATTTTACTTTTACTGGCAACAGTTTACAAAGGCTAAAGGGAGGTAATCCAGATGACATTGATACCAGTAAATTAAAGAAACTGGGTGCTTATGATGCTGGATTGCTGCGCTCTGCTGCCAATGCACCCATACAAGGTTCCAGTGCTGATATTATTAAAATTGCCATGATTCAAATGCATGAGGTTTTGCAGAATTATCAGGCACGATTGTTATTACAGGTACATGATGAATTGGTGTTGGAAGTTCCTACCGATGAATGGGAGGAGTTGCAGATACAAATTAAGTCGGTGATGGAAAATGCTGTGCAGTTGGATGTACCTTTGGTGGTGGATGTACGTCAAGGTGAGAATTGGATGGAAACGAAGTGAGTTAACAAGTAATAAGTAATAAGTAATAAGTAATAAGTTTATTATTCATCCTAAATTCCGCACCTAGTACTATCACAATCGGCAATTACTGAGGATAACCTGCCAAGAAAGAATAACTTTAATTGGCATAGCACAAATACGTAGATAATTGTCAATTGTATTTAAATATCTTTAGAGAAAAATCATATTAAACTCACCTATTTTTTATTGAGTAGAGGATTTAATAGTAAAGAAGTATTCAAGATATTACATAGTCTTTTAAGGCGTAGCATAACAATCCTTGTCCCGTCCTTTAGCTAGTCTAGAGATAGCTGGTCTAGGGAAAATATATTTTCAAAAAGTTTATTAGTTGTGTGTTCCCAAGTAATTTAAATCAAGCGAATTAATAAAAA
>NZ_FYBH01000025.1 GCF_900185595.1 Calothrix rhizosoleniae SC01 | reverse complement strand
CCAACCTACTTACTTAACTTTTGGTGGAATTATTGCTCCTCCATTGTAGGTAATATAGGTGAAAAAGCACTTAGCCAAGCGACATAGATAAACCCACCTAATTATTCTTCTCCAACTCTTAAACGGGAAATTGATAACTGATAACTGATAACTGATAACTGAAATGATAGATAGTAAACGGGTAATTTAATGTCTATTTGGCAAAAGTATATATTTTTAACTCCTATAAGCTTGAGTGCTGCTTTGTGGATTGCTGGTTGTAGCGAGACTAGAGTCTCTCAATGTCAACGATTGATTAAACTTGTTGATCAAGGGAATAGTTTAATTGAAAAAGACAAAGGTTATCAAGTCACAACTAGTTTGCAGTTAGCAAAAGATTTGGAAAAAGTCACTAAATCTCTCAAAAAAACAAACTTTAAAGATCCCAAACTAGTCGATTTTCAAACTAAGTTTACCAAGATATTTGGGACTCTGAATCAGCAAATAGCCAAAGCCGGGAAGGCCCTAGGGGCGACCAAAGCAGCCAAAGCATCACTAGATGGTAGGATTAAAATCCAAAAAGCCAAGGAACAGATTGATGCTCACCTCACGGCTGCTAAATCTACTGGCAAAAGTTTTGATACCCTGTTCAAGCAGCTAAATGAATATTGTAATGTACCTGAAAATATTACACAGAAATAAATTTTTCAGTCATGCTCCATGAAAAAATCTGAGAACCAAAGATGAAAATAACCCTTCTTGAATGCCGATTCCCTACTCCCCACTCCCCATTTTCCAGCTCGATGTGTAGAACTTAGCCACAGTAAATATGTAAGTTTCCATAGTTATTGATATTGTTTCTACACTTCTCGCCCTAGAAAAAATGCGCTACACTCATTTTAGAGGCGAATCAACGAAGATTCGTCGAAAGACTTCTTGGAAGATATTCTTATCGCAGGAAGTGGGTCAACGCCCACTTTTTTTGTTGGAATTTTCGCATGACTCATCCCTTAGTCCCAAAAATTATTGATTTAGCAAAACCAGTGGCACAAGAGCTGGGTTTGGAATTAGTTGGCGTGGTTTTTCATACCAACCAAAGTCCACCAATATTGCGGGTAGATATCCGTAATCCAGAGCAAGACACTGGTTTAGATGATTGTGAGCGCATGAGTCGTGCCTTAGAAGCCTCCTTAGACGTGGCGGAAATCATTCCAGATGCCTACACCTTAGAAATATCTAGTCCTGGTATTTCCAGACAATTGACAACGGATCGGGAATTTATTTCCTTTAAAGGATTTCCTGTAATTATCTCTACTTCTCCAGCCTATGAAGGACAACAAGAGTGGAGAGGGAAGTTGATTAGTCGGGATGAAACGGCAGTTTATTTGAACAAGAAAGGTCGTACAGTTGCTATTTCTTGTTCTCACATTACCCAGGTGCTACTAGATGAAAGTAGCTAATCGATTGTAAATTTTACAACCGCCATTAGCTATATCCGTGTATGGCTCTGCTGATGGATGACACAGACAAATTACCTGTGGAAAGAGCCTTTACACGGAAATCTCTTTCTCTGTATGTCTTCCATAGGCAAACAAAGTGAGTAATTTGGTCACTACTAGCAACTACAAGCCAGATGTATATTTCTGTCTTCTTGGTGGTATGGGTGACCAAAAGGGTTATTTGTTGAGTGATTTTGGGTTGTGGATAGGAACTTCCAAGCAAGCCAAGCTAATCATCAAAAATAACTGAATGCTTATGTAAAAATTTTAAGGAGACGGCTTATGTCGATGGTGAGTTTACCAGGATTAAAAGAACTAATTGAAAGTATCAGCCGCGAGCGAAACTTACCCCGTCTCGCAGTCCAATCGGCAATACGAGAAGCATTACTCAAAGGTTATGAACGTTATCGCCGAGCTCAAAATTTAGAGCGTCAACAGTTTGATGAAGATTATTTTGATAATTTTGAAGTAGAACTGGATATTGAAGAAGAAGGTTTTCGTGTTCTTTCTACCAAAACTATTATTGAAGAAGTTGATAATTCTGACCATCAAATTTCCCTGAAAGAAGTACAAGAAGTAGCTCCTGAAGCTCAATCAGGTGATTCCGTCGTCCTAGATGTGACTCCAGAGCAAAAAGACTTTGGTCGTATGGCAGCCATGCAAACGAAACAAGTTCTGGCGCAAAAACTACGGGATCAGCAGCGACAGATGGTACAGGAAGAGTTCCAAGACTTGGAAAGTACTGTATTGCAAGCTAGGGTATTGCGGTTTGAAAGACAATCTGTGATTTTGGCAGTTACTAGTGGCTTTGGTCAACCAGAAGTAGAGGCTGAATTACCCAAACGAGAACAACTCCCTAATGATAATTATCGGGCAAATGCGACCTTTAAAGTCTACTTAAAAAAAGTTTCTCAAGGTCAGCAGAGAGGACCACAACTCGTGGTTTCTAGGGCAGATGCCGGATTAGTGGTGTATTTATTTGCCAATGAAGTCCCAGAAATTGAGGATGAAGTCGTCAGGATTGTTGCTGTCGCCAGAGAAGCTAATCCCCCTTCCCGTTATGTAGGACCCCGAACTAAAATAGCAGTTGATACCCTTGATCGTGATGTAGATCCTGTAGGTGCTTGTATTGGAGCTCGGGGATCACGGATTCAGGTGGTAGTAAATGAGCTACGAGGGGAAAAAATAGACGTGATTCGTTGGTCCCCAGATCCTGCAACCTACATTGCTAATGCTTTAAGTCCAGCGCGAGTTGATGAAGTCCGTTTAATGGATCCAGAAACTAGACAAACCCATGTGTTGGTAGCTGAAGACCAACTGAGTCTAGCTATTGGTAAAGAAGGACAAAATGTTCGTTTGGCAGCTCGGCTGACGGGATGGAAAATTGATATCAAAGATAAAGCAAAATATGACTACGCAGCAGAAGATGAAAAATTCGCCGCAGCTAGAGCCCAACATCAAGCAGAGCAAGAAGAATTGGAACGTTTAGAAGCAGAACAAACAGAGTCAGCAAGCTTAGAAGTAGAGTTACCAGAGGAGTCACCAGAGGCAGAAGAGCCACAGGAAGATACAATAAAAATACAGGAGGAGATTGAAGATACAATGCTGGAAGAACTGTCACAAGATAACTTTGACAGAACTGAAGCCGGCTATGCAGAGTAAGTAAACAATTGATAGGAGGTGATTTTTAATTACCAGCCTACTGTCATAAATACAGTTTTGGGAGTAATGAAACCAAATTTTCGTCGTTGTATTAGTTGTCGTAGAATAGGTATAAAACAAGAGTTTTGGCGTATTGTCCGCGTCTTTCCTTCTGGACAGGTACAATTGGATGAGGGCATGGGGCGTTCTGCCTACATCTGTCCACAGCCTAGCTGCTTATCTGCAGCTCAGAAAAAAAATCGACTAGGGCGATCGCTACATGCATCAGTGCCAGAAACACTGTATGAAATATTGTGGCAACGCCTAGCCCAATATGATGAGAAATCATCATAAATTAACCTGAAAGACTTGAGGTGCTGTAATTAACAGAAAAATTGTACTCAAATCCAAAAAAATTATTGGGAATAAATACAATTACAAACTCTGCAATTACTTGCGTGAATGCCAAAATAGTAAAAGGGTGGCATAAAAGGAAAATGTTCAATATACACAGGGGCGAAGTAATACTCCTAAACAATAATTTACTCAATGGAGTTGTGGAAGACTCACAATTAACAGCAAAATTAAAAATTACAAAATGGCAATCTGGTAGCGCCCGCGCGCAATGTAGCATCAATCATCACTACTGGTGGAGATGCCAGCAGTAAACTGAAACATCTCTCTTTCCTGATTGGAGGCACCGTCAAAATCAATAACGGCAACCGCAAACAGTAATCATAGGATGGAGATGTCGCAACGGCGGGCAACCATCCGCTAACACTGTAAGTAAAAGGGGAAGAGTGGATGAACAACGGCAAAGTTAGAATTTACGAATTATCAAAGGAATTGAATTTGGATAACAAAGAGCTCTTAGCAATTTGCGACCAGCTCAACATTGCGGTCAAAAGCCATAGTAGTACAATTACAGAATCTGATGCAGAACGAATCCGGGCAGCTGCTGAAAAACTGGCGGCAACAACACATGTAACGCCAAAACAAGATCGTAGCTCCCACAGTCATAAGCCTAATCCCTCAGATGGTTCTCACAACCAAACTGATGCAGCCCACAAACAACAAATTTTGGAAATTCGTAAGCCCAAAATTCAATTGAAAGATTCCACAACCCAAGCCTCAGAGGCTTCAAAAATTACTAATAAGCAATTTTCATCTTCTGAAACTTCTCATCCTGCTCCACCCCGACCTTTTGCTCCATCAGCTCCATCTATGAAGCCAACGGCACCTACTCGAAACACATCCAGGGAAAAATCTCAGAATTCTCAGAAAACTGAGGATCAAACCCTTAATCAAGAAACGCAAACGGCAACTCCAGAATCAGCTCCCCCATCTAAACCTAAATTGGAAAAACCCCAAAAACCTCAGTTGGTTGCTCCTCAAAGCAGACAACCTGCTCAACAGCCAGCTAAGACCGGGCAAGGTAGTGTGAGCGCTCGCCCAATCCTTAAGCGAGATCGACCCAAACCAAAAACAAATTCAGGTGCAACAAGCGGTGATACATCAGTAACACCATCACCAAAATCATCCCGTCCCACACCATCCACCAAACCAGAACAGAAAGGACCAAAATCTGGAGGAGAGACCTCAAAACCTAGAATCCCACGTTCTGCGCCTCCTGGTATAGCCGCAGCTTCACCCATTGCTACTCCACCGAAAGCAATTTCTTTGAAAGTAGGAGATACGGAGGAGGATGCAGATGATGAAGTAATGGACACAGATGCCGAAGTTATTGAACTCAAGCGACCGACTCCACCTCGTCTTCCTAAACTTGGGAAAAAGCGGCATAAGGAAGAGGAAATTGAGGAAATCAAAGATGCTGGCAAGTCTGGTAAAGGTGCAGTCAAGGGTAAACGAGTTAAACCCATAGTAGTTGAGGAAGACTTTGAAGAAGATCTCCTTGATGAAGATGAAGATTTAGATGGTGATGATACAGTGCAAATCAGCAGTGCCATCGTTAGACCCCCCAAACCCAAAACTGCTAAACCAAGTCAGCCTGTCACTACAAAAACCCCTGCTGCTCCAGTAACTAGAGGTAAAAAATCATCAAGTTTCTCCCGCGAATCTAAAGGTCGCCGAGAAGCAGAACCAAAACGAGAACGTCCAAGCAAACTAGTAATTACCAGCACCATGACGGTGCAAGAACTTGCCGATGCCTTAGCGATCGCGGATACAGAAATTGTGAAAATTCTGTTCATCAAAGGTATGGCAGTAAGTATTACCCAAAATCTGGATATCCCTACCATTACTTTAGTTGCCCAAGAACTGGAAATTGAAATTGAAACTCAAGAACCAGAGGCAGAGGCTCGTAAGGTAACTGAGATGATAGATGTGGAAGATTTGGAAAATCTCCACCGTCGTCCCCCAGTTGTCACCATTATGGGTCACGTAGATCACGGTAAAACAACTCTGTTGGACTCCATTCGTAAAACTAAAGTTGCTTCTGGAGAAGCAGGGGGAATTACCCAACATATTGGTGCTTACCATGTGGATATTGAACATGATGGTAAAACCCAGCAAATTGTGTTCTTAGATACTCCCGGTCACGAAGCTTTCACTGCCATGCGAGCAAGGGGAGCGCGGGTGACAGACATTGCTATTTTGGTCGTAGCTGCTGACGATGGGGTCAGACCTCAAACCATTGAGGCAATTAGTCATGCCCAAGCTGCAGGAGTGCCAATTGTAGTTGCCATCAACAAAATTGATAAGGAAGGGGCACAGCCAGACCGGGTTAAGCAAGAATTGACACAATATGGTTTAACTCCAGAAGAATGGGGTGGCGAAACCATTATGGTGCCAGTGAGTGCTATCCAGGGCGAAAATTTGGATACCCTTTTGGAAATGATCCTGTTGGTAGCGGAAGTAGAAGAACTTTCTGCTAATCCCAATCGTCCAGCCAAAGGTACTGTGATTGAAGCTCATTTGGATAAAGCCAAGGGCGCAGTGGCTACCCTATTAATCCAAAACGGAAGTTTAAGGGTAGGAGATATGTTAGTAGCTGGCCCGGTATTTGGTAAAGTACGGGCGATGGTGGATGATCGGGGCGCTAGGGTTGAAGCGGCTTATCCTTCCTTTGCTGTGGAGGTTTTGGGTCTGAGTGATGTCCCCGCAGCTGGTGATGAATTTGATGTTTTCCAAAGCGACAAAGAAGCCAGAGGATTAGCTGCCAAACGTACAGAGAAACAGCGTCTGTCTCGCCTCTTACAAGGAGGAAGGGTCACTCTAACCAGTATTTCAGCCCAGGCACAGGAAGGTGACTTGAAGGAACTGAACTTAATCCTCAAGGCAGATGTGCAAGGTTCTATCGAAGCCATAGTCGGATCCCTGAAGCAAATTCCCCAAAATGAGGTGCAAATTCGCCTATTACTGTCATCTGCTGGAGAAATCACCCAAACTGATATTGACCTAGCAGCAGCCAGTGGAGCAGTGATTATTGGCTTCAATACTACCTATGCCAGTGGTGCGCGACAGGCTGCAGATGAAGCTGGTGTGGATGTGCGAGAGTACAACATCATTTACAAACTTCTAGAAGATATCCAAGGTGCTTTGGAAGGTCTACTAGAACCAGAGTTGGTAGAAGAACCTTTAGGTCAAGCCGAAGTTCGAGCTGTGTTTGCAGTTGGTAAAGGAGCTGTGGCAGGTTGTTATGTGCAATCTGGCAAATTACTCCGTAATTGTAAAGTTCGAGTGGTTCGAGGTGGTAAGGTGATTAATGAAAATGCCCTAGATTCCCTCAAACGGATGAAAGATGACGTTAAGGAAGTTAACTCTGGCTATGAATGTGGTGTTGGCATTGATAAATACACCGACTGGGAAGAAGGTGATATTATCGAAGCCTTCCAAATGGTGACTAAGCGTCGTACCCTTTCCATGACGAAATAGGACACAAGTGATGTTCTGTTATCAAGGTCATCATCAAGTGAATCTCCCTATTTTGTGGTGAGCTACTGAGCTCACCACAAAAATCATGGGAAACAATGAGCAACTCACAAGGTCATACGATTTTAGATTTTGGATTTTAGATTTTAGATTTAAATTTTCATCTGTTGCAATCATTTTTCAAATTGGTGTCAAGTTTGTGAGAATTGGGTGTTGCTCACACAAGGAATTTTCTCACTCCAAGAACAAGGTTAGATCAAGAGTACTAGTTTGGCTTTACCACCAGCACAGAACAATGGGCTTCTTCCACTACTTGACTACTCACAGAACCTTGGACAATGCGCTTCATGCCAGTTAAGCCACGACTACCAATAACAATTAAATCTGCTTGATAAATATTACCAAGACGAATAATTTCTTCGGCGGGATCACCTGTAACTAGTTCCAATTCACTGTTTGAAGTAAGTTGTTTTTGATAAGACTGTAATTGTTTTTCAATTTGTAAATAGGATACTTCGGCTGACTTGGGATGAGGTCGATCAGCAGGTAGTTCATGATCTGTATCTGGTGGTGCAAACACATGACAAAGTACTACCTTGCTTTCTTTTGGCAGAGCCAAGTCTTGCAAAGTTTGAATAACTCGCTCGGTAATCTCCGAAGCGTCTAAAGCTACCAAAATAGTTTTGAGCACTGCTGTTGTCTCCAAAAAAGTAGATCCCCTACATCGGTGTCAGACAAAAGTGATTTATGGCTATAGCAACTATTTCCCAAATAGAATTTTTAGTTTATATCACTCTAAAATTTCAGTTTGCGGCCATGAATTGAATTTTGTCAAAAATTTATGAAAAAAAGTAATAATTTAGCATTATTTAATCTGGCTTTAATCGACGTTGTACAGAATCACTATGGGAAGATAATCCTTCTGATTTGGCAAGTATATCAATTGCATCTACCACTTTGGTTAGCGCCGTATGGGAGTATTGAATAATACTGGAGTGTTTGAGAAATGTCTCTACACCCAATGGGGAAGCATAACGACAAGTACCAGATGTAGGTAATATATGACTAGGGCCAGCTACATATTCCCCTACTGCTTCCGGTGTGGAATGACCAATAAATATCGCTCCAGCATGGCGAATTAATGGTAATAATGCCCAAGGATCTTCTACCTGTAACTGTAAGTGTTTAGGGGCAAAGTCATTGGTCAGGGTAGTTGCGATCGCCAATGATTCCACAATTGCAATTAATCCATAATGGGCGATTGCTTTTTCAGTCAGTAGACGTTTGGGGTGGTTCACTAACTGCCTAGCTACAGATGCTTGCACTTCTTTTGCCAAATTTTCATCTGTCGTCAATAAAATTGCTGCCGCCATTGGGTCTTTTTCTGCCTGGGCGATTAAGTCTATTGCCACATGTTGGGAATTGGCTGTTTCATCGGCAATAATAATGACTTCACCTGCCACAGACAAGGAATCAATCCCTACTAAACCATAAACTAATTTTTTTGCCAAGGTTACATAAATATTCCCTGGTCCAGCAATCAAATTTACTTTGGGGATTGTTTGGGTCCCATAGGCTAAGGCAGCGATCGCTTGTGCCCCACCAATTCGATAAATTTCTTGTATCCCAGCTTCTTGGGCGGCTACCAGCACTGCTGGATGAATTGCCTTTCCTACTCCTGGTGGTGTAACCATTACTACTTGTGGCACCCCAGCGACTTTAGCTGGAATTGCATTCATTAACACCGTACTGGGATAAGTCCCACGGCCACCGGGGATATATAATCCAGCTTTGTCTACAGGAGTATAGCGTTTACCTAACACTACATCATCATCTCCAAAATGCACCCAACTTTTAGGAACTCTTTGGCGATGAAAAGCTTCGATTTGACGACCTGCTAACCGAATCGCAGCCAACAATTCTTGGGATATCTGTTGATAAGCCACATCTAATTCGGAAGCCGTAACCCTTAGCTCTTCTGCATTTAAAGTCTGGTTATCAAATTCTGCCGTATAGTGTAATACGGCTTTATCACCTTGGCGTTTTACGCCTTGTAACACCTCTCGAACAGTAGCTTCCTTATGAACCACTAGTTCATCATTGGTGCGATCGCAGATCCTTTGTAACTCTGCTTTAAATTCTGTCTGCTGATTAATGATTCGCAGCATGGAATAAGGACAATGCCAACTTTAGAAAATTATTGATGCGAGAATCAGTATTGCTTCTTTGTCTGAATTAGACTTGGGAGCTAACTTTAATCCTCTTCTCTAGCTTAGCTTGGATTTTTTTGATACTTTCATTACTTCCTTTGAAGATAATTTATGAGGATATAACTGATAATTTTGACCAATTGTAAACTCTTAATTCGTTTTACCCACACAAATCACCCAGTTTTCGATTACTTGCTAGATAAACAAGGGTTTTTCGCCAACAAGAGGATATGAAGATGTCAATTTTATTTACATCTCAGTTTGATTGAGTTTAATTTTCTATATATTACTCTGGGAGATACAGTATTCCTGTTAATTCAGTAACCTTACATTAATTTGTTAATGGTAAGAATATTCTATTTTTTGACTTAATTATCACAATTATAGTGCATTTCATAAATTATTTCTACAATATATCCATATTGGTTATTGGCTAATGTTTGGCTATTGATTAATTTATCTTAATTTATTTCATAATTTGCACATCAATCATGGCCGTAATCTTCATAATCATCAAGTTAAAACTTCTAAAAAATACCTCATTCAATTCATTTATAATATTCATTCTTTAAGTTCATTCTAACTTCATAAATATTGAATAATATTATTTAAATATCTATAGAAATTCTGTTTGATTTATGATAAATGTGGAAATACTAAAGCACCCAAAGCTTGTCAAAAAAATAGAGATTTTGTGATTAGTAGGATTACAGCACAGCATTTGCTTCACTTAATATCTGGCTTCATAATCATAATCTTTAATTATCTCGTCTCTAACTTTTATATATTTATACATATTTCACAAGATAGTTGGTATTGACAATTTTCTCGCCCTAGCAATATTGTGAGTATTTGTATGAGTATTCTGGACTAGTTTAGGCTCTTGTCATTTCTATTATTTTCAGACTTTCCTAATTTTTTTGGAAAAATCATCACTGTTAGCTTTATGAAGTTATAAAAAAGTTTTTTGAAACCAAATTATCCCCAATTGTATCATTTTGGATTTTAGATTTGAGACTTCGTAGTGAGCGCTCAGTTGAACGATTTTGGATTGTAAAAGACTTACTACATAAGCTTTTCTCTCTTCCCATCTGTAGCAATTATTTCCCAAATTGGGATTAAATTTATGACTGCAATGATTTAAGATTATCAGCTTGGTAAAAAAGAATATTTGTACGAATGTAAATCCATAAAATAATCTAGTTCATATTCACTCACGGATAAATCTTGTTCTGTTACATACTTGACAGTATTTTTTCTATGGGACTAGCAAGACAATTGACCTGGAGATAATGTTTGACAAAAAAAACTCCAAAACGATATAATGACGATTTGTTAAAACTTATGCATAAGCCACTTTACGTGCTGTAACTCATGCCAACAATACAGCAACTAATACGAAACGAACGCGAAAAAGCACGTCAGAAAACCAAATCCCCGGCTCTGAAACAATGCCCTCAACGTCGGGGGGTGTGTACCAGGGTTTACACAACTACCCCGAAAAAGCCTAATTCAGCTCTCCGCAAAGTAGCGAGGGTAAGATTAACCTCTGGATTTGAAGTTACTGCTTATATTCCAGGGATAGGTCATAACTTGCAAGAGCACTCTGTGGTCATGATTCGTGGCGGTAGGGTTAAAGACTTACCAGGAGTTAGATACCACATCATCCGTGGTACTTTAGACACTGCTGGGGTCAAAGACCGTAAGCAAAGTCGTTCCAAATATGGAACTAAACGTCCTAAAGCTGCCTCCTAAGATAGAGAATCAACAAGAACAATCATGTTGGTTACCACTTTAGGCTAGCTATAAGAATGGGCGATTATAGTTTTGGACTCAGGTGTAGGGATTAGTAATTTGTTACTAATCCATAAATTACCTGAATTATGTAAAACTAAAAATCAATTTCACAGTAGCTAACTGTTTGGGAACAATCTAGTTAGCCTGTAAATACATGTGTAGCCTGTTAATCAAAATGATGCAGGAATTTTAGAATGCTGTAAGCGGCAGCAAAATTTTAATATACTGGATTACGGTATATAATAATTGTCGCTCTGTTCTAATTTTCTTGCTGGGGATAGTAACTCTATAAGGTCATCATGACCTTCAATGTAGTTACAAACCATCCCTCTTGCAGAATATTAATCATCGCCAAGTCCGAATTAAAGGTTGAAATATGTCTCGTCGTGGTGTTATACAAAGGCGCCCAGTTCCCCCTGACTCAGTTTATAACAGTCGTCTTGTAAGCATGATGATTCGCCGGATCATGCGTCATGGCAAAAAATCTCTGGCAGCAAGAATTGTTTATGATGCCATGAAAACAATTGAGGAACGAACTGGTGGCGATCCCTTAGAAACTTTTGAAAGAGCGGTGCGGAATGCCACACCCCTCGTGGAAGTGAAAGCTCGCCGTGTTGGTGGAGCAACCTACCAAGTACCAATGGAAGTACGCTCAGAGCGAGGTACAACCCTGGCACTGCGTTACTTAGTAAACTTCTCCCGACAACGTTCAGGGCGGACAATGGCAGGCAAATTGGCCAATGAATTAATGGATGCTGCCAATGAAACCGGAAATGCGATTCGCAAGCGCGAAGAAACTCACCGGATGGCTGAAGCGAACAAAGCCTTTGCACACTATCGTTACTAAGTAAAGCAACGATTAATCCCAGTGTTCTAAGTGATATATCTTGTGTATTTGCCAGCAAAACACAAAATCTTAAATAAAACGTAATATACGAGATATCATGAGGCGAAAACTATAGGAGGCAGCCGTGGCACGTACTCACCCCCTAGAAAAAGTACGCAATATAGGTATTGCGGCACATATAGATGCGGGTAAAACAACAACAACAGAGAGAATATTGTTCTACTCTGGCATAATCCATAAAATTGGTGAGGTCCACGAAGGAACAGCTGTCACTGACTGGATGGATCAGGAGCGGGAAAGGGGAATTACCATCACCGCTGCTGCAATCAGCACCAGTTGGAAAGAACATCAAATAAATATTATTGATACTCCCGGTCACGTTGATTTCACGATTGAAGTGGAACGCTCCATGCGGGTACTGGATGGTGTGATTACAGTTTTATGTTCTGTAGGTGGTGTACAGCCACAGACAGAGACAGTCTGGCGTCAGGCAGATCGCTATCAGGTACCACGTATAGTCTTTGTCAACAAAATGGATCGTACTGGTGCTAATTTTTATCGGGTATTAGAGCAAGTACGCGATCGCTTGCGGACAAATGCCGTTGCCATCCAGTTGCCTATTGGTAGTGAAAACGAATTCCGGGGAATTGTGGATTTGGTGAACATGGTTGCTTACATGTACACCAATGATCAAGGAACTGATATTCAACAAACAGATATCCCCGCAGAAATGCAAGCTCAGGTCAAAGAGTACCGCAGCAAGTTAGTTGAAGCGGTAGCTGAAACTGATGATGACTTGATGGTGAAGTATTTCGAGGGTGAAGAACTTACAGAAAAAGAAATTAGCAAAGCTCTGCGTCAAGGCGTACTGGCAGGTACTATTGTGCCTGTGCTTTGCGGGTCTGCTTTCAAAAATAAAGGCGTGCAATTATTGCTGGATGCAGTTGTAAATTATCTCCCTGCACCAACTGAAGTACCGCCAATTCAAGGTACACTCCCCAATGGGGAGACGGTGGAAAGACACGCTGATGACGATGGGCCTTTATCAGCACTGGCTTTCAAAATTATGGCTGATCCATATGGTCGCTTAACCTTTGTTCGTGTTTATTCTGGTGTATTGAAAAAAGGCAGTTACGTCTTCAATGCCACGAAAAACAAGAAAGAAAGGATTTCCCGTTTGGTCGTCATGAAGGCAGATGAGCGGATAGATGTTGATGAGCTGCGTGCAGGTGACTTAGGAGCAGCTTTGGGATTAAAGGAAACCTTGACAGGTGACACCTTATGTGATGATGAGAATACATCAGTAATTCTCGAATCTCTGTATATTCCCGAACCTGTGATCTCGGTGGCGGTGGAACCCAAAACCAAGAATGACATGGATAAACTCTCCAAGGCTCTGCAAACTCTTTCAGAAGAAGACCCAACATTCCGTGTCAGCGTCGATTCCGAAACCAATCAAACTGTAATTGCAGGGATGGGTGAATTACACCTAGAAATTCTGGTGGACAGAATGCTACGAGAATTTAAGGTGGAAGCTAATATTGGTGCGCCACAAGTAGCTTACCGAGAAACCATTCGTAAGTCTGTCAATAAAGTAGAAGGTAAATTCATTCGCCAAAGTGGTGGTAAAGGACAGTATGGTCACGTTGTAGTGGACTTAGAGCCGGCAGAAGGTGGAAGCGGCTTTGAATTCATTTCCAAAATCGTTGGTGGGGCTATACCTAAAGAGTATATTTCACCAGTGGAATTAGGAATGAAAGAAACCTGTGAATCAGGGATTCTGGCTGGATATCCACTAATTGATGTTAAGGCAACGTTGATCGATGGTTCTTATCATGATGTAGACTCTTCAGAAATGGCTTTTAAAATTGCCGGTTCTATGGCAATGAAAGCAGCAGCAATGAAGGCTTCACCCGTCCTCTTAGAACCAATGATGAAAGTTGAGGTAGAAGTACCTGAAAACTTTCTGGGGGATGTGATGGGTGACCTCAACTCCCGTCGGGGGCAAATTGAGGGTATGGGTTCTGAGCAGGGTCTTTCTCAAGTAACTGCGAAAGTACCATTGGCAGAGATGTTTGGCTATGCCACAGATATCCGGTCAAGAACCCAAGGTCGGGGAATCTTCTCAATGGAATTTAGCCATTACGAAGAAGTGCCTCGCAATGTTGCTGAGGCAATCATAGCTAAAAGCAAAGGGAACGCTTAATTAGAAAAAAAGGAAATCAGCATTCATGGCACGCGCAAAGTTTGAAAGGAGTAAACCCCACGTTAATATTGGTACTATTGGTCATGTTGATCATGGTAAAACCACATTAACAGCAGCTATTACCATGACCTTATCAGCACTAGGTCAGGCTCAGGCAAGGGCTTACGATCAAATTGATAATGCTCCTGAAGAGAAAGCACGGGGTATTACAATTAATACAGCCCACGTAGAATACGAAACTGAAAGTCGTCACTACGCTCATGTAGATTGCCCCGGACACGCTGACTACGTGAAGAATATGATCACTGGTGCAGCCCAGATGGATGGAGCAATCCTGGTAGTATCTGCTGCTGATGGCCCCATGCCCCAAACTCGGGAACACATCCTGTTAGCACGTCAGGTGGGTGTACCTAACCTGGTAGTCTTCTTAAACAAGGAAGACATGGTAGATGACGCAGAACTATTGGAATTGGTGGAATTAGAAGTTCAGGAATTGCTATCTGACTATGATTTCCCTGGAGATGAAATTCCTATCACTAGTGGTTCTGGCTTGCAAGCACTGGAACACATGACTGCTAACCCCAAAACACAACGTGGTGAGAATAAGTGGGTAGATAAAATTTATGACTTGATGGATAATGTCGATTCTTACATTCCTACCCCTGAGCGTGATGTAGATAAGCCCTTCTTAATGGCAGTAGAAGACGTATTCTCTATCACAGGTCGCGGAACTGTAGCCACCGGTAGAATTGAGCGTGGAAAGGTGAAAATTGGCGATGTTGTTGAGTTGGTTGGTATTAAAGACACTCGCAACACCACTGTGACTGGTATCGAGATGTTCAAGAAGAGTCTCGACGAAGGTATGGCAGGGGATAATGCTGGTTTGTTACTACGTGGTATGCAGAAGGATGATATTGAACGGGGTATGGTACTTGCCAAGCCTGGTTCTATCACCCCTCACACTCAATTTGAAGGTGAGGTTTACGTATTAACAGATAAAGAAGGTGGTCGTAAAACTCCATTCTTTTCTGGTTACCGCCCTCAGTTTTATGTACGGACAACCGATGTAACTGGAACCATCGATAGCTTCACTGCTGATGATGGTAGTGCGGCGGAAATGGTAATGCCCGGAGACCGTATTAAGATGAATGTGACACTGATAAACGCCATTGCGATTGAAAAAGGAATGCGTTTTGCGATCCGTGAAGGTGGTCGTACCATCGGTGCTGGTGTGGTTTCCAAGATTGTTAAGTAGCATCTTGTACTGCAATTAATTAGGGAGCAGAGATGATGTAATTTCTCTCTGCTCCTTTTACATCCCCACAACCTTAAGGAACTTGGATTTATTAACTTACAATCAAATTTGTACTTTATTTTATTCGCATTCCTTAGCACAATCCAAAATCTAAAATCTAAAATCTAAAATTACTCAGAACCAGGAAAATTTAAAATGGCAACTCTGCAGCAGCAAAAGATTAGAATTCGTTTACAAGCTTTTGACCGTCGTTTGTTAGATACATCTTGTGAAAAGATTGTAGATACGGCTAACCGCACTAACGCTACAGCAATTGGCCCGATTCCTTTACCTACAAAGCGCCGCATCTATTGTGTATTGCGATCGCCCCACGTTGATAAAGATTCCCGAGAACACTTTGAAACCCGTACCCATCGACGCATTGTGGATATTTATCAGCCTTCTTCTAAGACTATTGATGCTCTTATGAAACTAGATTTACCCTCAGGTGTGGATATTGAAGTAAAACTTTGATTACTCCCCTACCTACAGGCGAAGGGATTCTAAAAGGATGCTAAGCGACAGGTTAAAACCACGTTGCTTTGCTTCTGATTAGCTATCACCCAAATATAAATAAGGGTGAGTAAATAGAAGTATGAAGTACCCAACTGTATTGCAGTCTCTCAGAGGCTTTTACACTCTCGCCAAGTTTCTGGTAATTGAATTATTAAATTAATTAGTTCTATTTTTTACTTTGCCCTAGATAACATTTCTCAGGGCTTTTTATTTATTCAGAAAATCAAGATGCTAAAATATATTAAAACTACGGGAAAAACAATAGATTAGAAACTTTTATAAGATTCAATCGATACCAAAGTAAAAATGACATCATCTCCCCAAATAGCTGTTTGCGAATTACCTCTGTTCCCGTTACCAGAAGTAGTTCTTTTCCCCAATAGACCACTACCACTGCATATTTTTGAGTTCCGTTACCGGATCATGATGAATACGGTTTTGTCAAGCGATCGCAGGTTTGGAGTATTAATGATTGATCCAGGACAAGGTACAATCGCTAATATTGGTTGTTGTGCGGAAATAACTGAGTACCAAAGGCTACCAGATGACCGGATGAAAATATTAGCTACGGGACAGCAAAGATTTCGATTATTAGAGTATGTGAGGGAAAAGCCTTATCGAGTCGGCTTAGTCGAATGGATAGAAGATAAGCCAACTCAGTCAGACTTACGTCCTATGGCAACTGAAGTAGAACAATTGTTACGGGATGTGGTGCGTCTTTCAGGAAAGTTAACTGAGCAAGATATTGATTTACCACAAGACTTACCTGATTTGCCCCTGGAACTCTCCTACTGGATAGCAAGTAACCTATATGGAGCAGCTACAGAACAGCAAGCATTATTAGAAATGCAAGATACGGCTGCTCGTTTGCATCGAGAATCGGAAATATTGACTTCGACTCGTAGCCATTTAGCAGCTCGTACTGTTCTCAAAGATACTTTTGATCAAAAACTGTGATGATGATGATTGCTAATCAAAAATTATTGATTGGCATTACGTCATAACTACCAAATAGTTTCATTACTTCTGTGTAATTCCTCAACTCTGCCAAAGCTGAATCCATTTCTGCAGAAGTGGAGTCTGCTTCTAGGTCAATAAAAAACAAGTACTCACCTAATGACCTTTTGGTGGGACGAGATTGAATGCGGCTAAGATTGATACCAAGATTAGCAAATACCTGTAGGGGTTTCACTAAAGCACCAGGAATATTGGCAGGGACACTGAACGCTAGAGAAGTATAACTAAGGGATTTTTTTAATGTTCTATGAGCATTGGGTTGATGATTTTGGCTAACGACCCAAAAACGGGTAAAGTTTTCTCGGTAATCATTAATTCCCGTATTTAAGATGGGTAATTTGCGTAGTTGTGCGGCTCGTTGAGAAGAAATAGCTGCTGCTGTAGTATCACTTTTTAGCAGTTCTAGTGCTTCTGTGGTTGAATTAGAAGAAATTAGTTGTGCTTTGGGAACAAAACTTTCTAGCCATTTCTGGCACTGTGCTAAGGCTTGAGGATGGGAATAAACTGTTTTGATCTCCTGTAAATTACCAGCACAGGAAATTAATGTGTGAGTAATAGGCATAACTAAAGCTAGCTGAATACGTAAATTATCCAACTGCCATAGAGTATCAAGAGTAACAGTCACAACCCCTTCGATGGAATTTTCTACTGGTATAACTCCCAAAGATGATTGCCCTTGAGATACTGCATGTAAGGTTTGGGCAATAGTAGAATAAGGGCATAAGAAAACCTTTTCCTCTGTAAATTGAGTTAGCCAATTACTATACATCATGGCAGCTTGTTCTGCATAAGTACCAGGAGGACCTAAATGAGCAATAGATATAGTCATACAATTTTAGATTTTAGATTTTAGGTTTTGGTTATTACATACTTGGTGGCAAAAGTAATTTTTCACCTCCTACAGTGATACATTTGGTAGCGGTATTCGCCAGCCGATTGACGATATTCTTGCTCAGAGAAGCAATTCTGGGATGCTAAATCAATAGGGGCACGAAAGTCTACCAACCATAAATCAAGAGGTTTGGGCATTTGAGAGAGTTGTGCTTGCAGTTTATCCACAGCCTGGGTGTAATCTTTGGTAATTGGATTTCTGTGAGCGAAAAAGAACTGCCAATTCTGGATATTGATTGAAGAATTGAGAAATTTTTGCTGTTCCCAAGCTAGGCTCATTATTCTTCCTGTTTGCCCATGATGCTTATGGGTGGTGGCAATGAGAACAGGAACCTGAGATTTATTGTGGATGATGGGAGCCAATATATCAGAACGATGATTTTGGAGATAACCCCAATTCCAGAGTACTGTTATTCCTCCGAAAAATGCCATTAGCCAAATTATTGATACTGTTATCTGGGGAATTGTTTGCACTTTTGTTAATAGTCCCATCAATGAAAATGATTTTGAGACAGTTGACTGTGCTTGTGGCGGAACCTTGGAGATATTTTGATTCACAGATTGCCAAAAACCGGCTAACCCTGCTGCTATCAGCAGAATTACTGCTGGAGCATAAACAAACTGGAAACGAGCTGCTAAGGTTAAATCCATACCCAGAATATAGGTGAAAAATAAAAAGAAAGCGATCGCACTGCCTATATAAATACTGAGATAATGGATAAGTAAACGAGCATTAGTATCCTGGGATTGAATTTGCATACCAGAAAGCAACTTGGGTATTACCCAAAACAAGAATAATATGGTGGTTATGCCAGAAATTACCACAATTACCATCGGTAAATTGGTGAATGCAGAAGGCAATAAAAACAACATACTCATCATCCACAGCAGCAGACGTAAAATTGGTGCCAAACTAGGCTTTCCATCAGAAACCCAGGCAGTCGGTTCACTACCATAAATATTTTGCAGTGCAGGTAACCACACTAAACAGCCAATCAGAGTTCCCAATACTACTACCCAGATAATTCGCCAATAATTTTGTCCTAATAAAGATTTATTTTTTCTTAACTGCTGCCATATTAAAATCAAAAATACTAATCCTTGTGCCACTAAACTGAGAACAAAAAAATAGTGGGTTGCTACTCCCAAACTATTAATGGCAATCCAAACAAATGCTATCCATCTAGACAAAACTTTTCGACTCTGGATATCCCGAATTGCTTTAATCAAGCAAGACAGAGAAGCAATTACTAATAATACAATTAATGTATAATGTCGTGCTTCTTTACTTAGAAAAACTACGTAGGGAGAAACAGCCATCATCGCTGCTGCTAACTGACCTACCAATGGGGAGCGAAAGGCAAAACTACCAAAGAGAAACATTACAGGTATAGATATTACTCCTAAAACCGCACTCAGCGATCGCGCCACCCAAATAGAGGCTAAGTCTGGAATTGAGGAAAAGAGTCTCATCCATACATGGGTAAGGATAAAGTATACGGGGGGATGGGTACTTTCCTGAAACAAGGAATTAATGACCGACCCTATGCCAGCTTTAGCATTGGGTTGTAGGGGTTGTAACAGTACATCTGCATTAATAACTTGATCTAGGGGTACTGAGTGAAAACTATTACCCAAACTAAAAACAATGGTGGCAAATTCATCTGTCCAAGGAGGTAGAGATTCCAGACGCAAAAAGCGCAGAGCAGTACCAAGGATTACCCATAGTAGCAGTAACCCCAGATGATTACGTTGATTCATGCAAACAATAGATCAAACAATTTTGGATTTTGGATTTTGGGTTCACCCGATGTCTCAAGTCAGGAGTTTGTATCCTTTTACTCTTCTGTCAATTAATCTGAGCAAATTTATATTTTTAGATATGAATAATAACCTGATGATGCAAATTTAACGTCAGCCTGATTGAATTTTATAATAGTTAATAATAGTTAATAAAAAGCCGAAATTAATTAATAATATAAATATCACACAATTTAAGTTTATGAGTTTATGGCGACCAAGTTTATTGCCTCCCAGTCAGTAGAAATTTCTGTACCTCAGCAGTCTATACCCATTCAGCACTACTTGCGTCAGCCTCAACGCCTAGTTAATGCCCTAGCTGAATCCAGCTGTGTTCAACCCCTAACTAATGAAGTTTTTCGCTTGAAAATGCGTCCATTGGCATTTATGTCACTAACTATTCAACCTACTGTTGACATGAAAGTATGGGCAGTACCTGATGGTACGGTACATTTACACTCTGTAGGTTGTGAAATTATTGGTATTGAGTATATTAACCACCGATTTGATTTAAAGCTACATGGACATTTATCACCCTACGATATCCATAGTAATACGTACTTGCAAGGGAATGCTAATTTAGAAGTACTAGTAGAGCTACCACTACCATTTTCTTTAACGCCCAAACCAATTCTAGAAACCACTGGTAATAGCTTGCTTAAAAGTGTTTTATTAACGATTAAGCAAAGGTTATTGCGTCAATTAATAGTAGATTATTGCCATTGGGTGAAATTACAAACCCAAGTCACAACCTCTACTTTTGAATCTCAGGAATTTTCGATTTGGAATATAGAATAATAGCCCAACAATTTTGGATTTTGTGGAAAGTTGCGGTGCGGTGAGTGTAGTGTGGTCTTGGGGGCTTCCCCCATGAACAACTACCGTGTCTCTTCCAGAGGAACTTTGCTAACGCGTAGCATCTCCGTTCGGCGAAGCCGTGCCGAAGGCTCAGGAGATACCCGAAGGAGGGTTCCCCCGTTGAGCAAACTTTTCAAGACGGATTTTGGATTCACCCCATGTCTAACTTCAGGGGCTTGTATCTTTTTACTCTTTTGTCATGACATATTGCAGAACTAAAGCACGGAAAAAACCGTGCTTTAAATTCCTATTGGTTAGGTTGACAAGGACGGAAAGACAAGCGATGTAAAGGAGAAGGACCGTGTTGTTGCAATGCCAATAAATGGCGCTTGCTACCATAACCTTTGTTATTTCGCAAGTCATACATTGTATATTTGCCAGCAAGACGCACTATGAGGTCATCACGCCAAACCTTCGCCACAATACTGGCAGCAGCAATGGAAAGAGAAAGGGAATCTCCTTTAACTATAGTTTTCTGTGGTAAAAGTAAATCTTTGATAGATTGATTCCCATCAATTAAGCATAAGGCTGGCTGTTGTTTTAGTTTGACTACAGCTCGCTTCATGGCTAACAGAGTTGCCTGTAAGATATTTAATCGATCAATTTCACCAGTGGCAGCAAAACCTATTTTCCAATCTATTGCTAGGTTACAAATCTGCTGTGCTAGGTGATTTCGACGAGAACTAGATAGTTTTTTACTATCTTTAATTTCAACAGCTATGGGTGCTTCTAAAATGGTTTTGGGTAAGATTACTGCTGCTGCTACAACTGGTCCAAATAAAGCACCTCTTCCCACCTCATCAATCCCAGCCAATAGTCCTGGAACTTCTGATACCAAGGAAAATTCTAGCCATTTTGTGACTTGGGTTACAGCTGACTGTTGAATCGCATCCGCAGTCATTTGTCTTTTAGCCATTATTATTCTGTTTCTTTGGCTGAAGAGCGACGGCGAACCCGACGTTTAGCAGGTGATTTGCTGGTAGGGGCACTTTCATCTGGTACCACCACAAAGTTTGGTTTATTTTCTATAACTTCCTCCTTTGAGGATTCTGGTTGGGGTTTGTCTAAGACTATTTTCTTGGTAGATGTAGTTGGTTCTGAGGATGCTTCGATTTCTGAAGATACTTCAGTGTCTGAAGATACTTCAGTATTGGGAGAGTTGCTAGATTCTTGTCCCGGCAATGTGACATTAATAATTACAGATTTGGGATTTTTTACCTCTCGCTCTAATTTTTCTAAAGGGGAAACTCCCATTTCTGCATACACATCCTGCTCTTCAGCAGTCATTTCTACAGAAACAATTTCCGGGGGTTCCACTATTGGTTTGACGAAATCTGCTCGAGAACTTCTACCACGTTCTGGGCGATTGTCTTGGGGACTTGCTGTGCGCATACCCCAACTTTGTTTGTTCACATTGGGAGGAGGCAATTCTGAAGTAACCGGTAACTCATTCTCAACATCCATATCTAAGTCTGGCTCGTTGATGAATGCTATTGGGCTAGCTGCAACTCGCGGTTCATCTTTACCATTACCACCGTTGATATTGATGCGACGGCGACGGGTGCGACGTTTACTGCTATCTCCCAGTTCTTGATAACTAGGATGATTCATTAAATCTAGGGCAGCAATATCAGATTCTGTGTCATATCCTTCGCTAAAGGTATCATAACTTTCCCGTTGTTCTGGGAGCCGAGGAGCAGGTAGCCGTGGTTCTCGTTGAGCCATAGATGCAAAACGATCTGGCAATTCTGTGGGTGAGGGCAATCTGGTTTCCGTTTCTCCAGGCAGATGTACAATATGTCCTAAACCACCGCAGGCAGAACAAGTTTCACCAAACAATTCGTAAATATTTTGCCCTTGACGTTTGCGGGTAAGTTCTACTAAACCTAATTCTGTTAGTTGGGCAATTTGAGGACGAGCTTTATCTGCTTTGAGTGCTTTATTAAAGTGTTCTAGCACTTGCTGTTGGTCTTTGCGGGATTCCATATCAATGAAATCTACTACAATTACCCCAGCAATATTCCGCAGACGCAACTGGCGAGCAATTTCCGTAGCAGCTTCACAATTAGTCCACAATACTGTTTCTCTCGCAGTGGCTGAACGGGTGAAGGAGCCGGAGTTCACATCTATAACTGTTAAAGCTTCTGTGGGCTCAATAATAATGTAACCACCAGAAGGTAAATCCACTCTGGGTTTGAGGGCTTCTCTAATTGCTGCATGTACGCGGAAATACTCTAAAATGGGAGAGCGATCACGGTGATGATCGATGAGCAATCCTTGGGGTGTCTGTCCCCCACTCCAATTCTGCAAATACTGCTTTACCCGCTTTAAGCCGGTGCTGGAATCAACGACGATGCGATTTACATCTGCACCGTACATATCTCGCAGTACCCGTTGAATAAAGTCATCGTCCCGGTTTAACAAAGCAGGAGCACGGGTAGATTGTGCCTCTTGTTGAATCAATTCCCATTGTCTTTGTAGGGATTCCAAGTCTTCGATAATTGCTTCTTCTGGCTTGCTTTCAGCTTCTGTACGTACCAACAATCCCATGCCAGATGGTTTGAGCAAAATTGCTAGGGCACGCAAACGATTGCGTTCGTTTTCGTTCCTAATTCGCCGGGACAAATTGACTCCCCGTCCATAGGGCATCAATACTACATAACGCCCTGGCAAAGTAATATTACCTGTAAGTCTAGGGCCTTTTGTTCCTGTTGGCTCCTTCATGACTTGCACCAAAACTTTCTGTTGTGGTGCTAATAATTCTGTAATTGCTGCTGCTGTGCGCCTGAGCTTCAATGGACCCAAATCAGTTACATGGATAAAGCCATTACGTTCTGGATCACCAATATTAACAAAAGCTGCATCTATCCCAGGTAGTACATTTTCTACGACTCCTAGATATATATCACCAATTTGGTGATGACCCGTAGCAACGACTAGTTCCTGTATTTGGTCTTCAGAAAAAACGGCAGCGATTTGATGCTGTTCGGCAATGATAATTTGTTTTGGCATTCAATTTCCTCAAAAAATGGCAGCACCAAGGTTCCTTGAGGTTATGCTTATTCCTCTCGTCCCTGCAAGCCTCACAAGGTACTGCTGGTAATTAAAATTTTGCATCTAGGCTCAAAACTAACGAGGAGAGGGAGAAGGACACTTCTCTTCAAATTCAGAAGTTCTGCGCTGCTGACAGTTAATCTCTTGGGGAGATTCTCTGCTAGGAGGTAGGTAACGCCGATGGTACAGCTACCATTCCTAATTTTCAACTGGCACATTATTCTACAACCCGTCGAGCTATTTACGCGACAACTGCGCTGAGGCGCTTGACTGTCCCGGAATGGCTAAATATTTTTAAACAATTAAATGGTCTGCCCATGGTTGATTTTCAATGACATGCCCTGACTGTAAAATCATGGCTAGAAAGAACAAAAAATACTTTTTTGCCCTCCACCTCTGGTGATTTTATCTATAATGTGCTTTTCAGTACACACTTTCAAGGGAATTATCCCTAGGGTGTATGCTGCACTCAGCACTCCTAAAATCTGTAGGTGTATTGGGCAGTTTTGGTAAAAAACATACATTTTAGAGAGCCTGACGGAGCTACATAGATCGATGATTCACTCTTAGCTGTAAAGAGAGCTATATTAATCTGTCTCAGTTTATCTAGTCTAAAACACTAGAAACTTTACTCTAAATAACTTTGCTCCCCTAAGTTTCGGGGATATGAATCATTTCACTGAATGCAGCGCCAGAAATTTTCTCTTCATCTCATTCTAACGCAACCTTGGTGGCATCATCCCACACTGACTGCAAGCAGCATAGTGTAGTTTTCTCAGCGACTCCCGGTATCCCGTCGGACATGAACTGTTCGCGCAGCGTCTCCGAAGAAGACACTTTATTTAGGTTGGGTGAGATGCCCCTCCCCACAGCTACACAATACTAAAACAAAAACTGAATCAAAATTCAGTAGGTGCCTGCACTCTCCATATAAATTAATTCAAAATTTTTTTTCGTTTTGAATTTTGAATTTTGAATTCAAAAAAAGGTCAAGTTACAAGGCACTTTCAGCGGTTAGCTATTAATCTAGTTTAACCTGCACGTTTGTAGTATATCATGGCTGCTGGTTGGGATTAATTGTCGTCAACATGTCAAGCAATGAAAGAGTTAGAACAAAGCTGAATGATTTGATACTTTGCGCCCTATCTGGTTGCAGCTAAAGTTCAATTTCTATAGCTACTTGGGAAAAAGGTAAAATAAATGTTTTACCTTCTCGATAGGAATTATACAGCCAAAATTAACTGCTGGCGATGAATATGCAATAGTTGAAATTCTCTGCCAGTTGTTTGTTCTAGCATAAACAGGATTTGTTCGGGACGCAAGGTTGTACCGTCGTTTCGACAACTACCCAAATAACGCAATGTAGTTGCACTTTCTGGATGATATGGTTTTTTGTTGGCAGATGTAACTATCTCCAACTCTAATAGGCGATCGCGCAGATTTACTAACTGAGTTTTACCGGATTTGCTAGTATGTTCCCACCAAAATTCTGGGGTGGCTTTGATAGCATCAATCCAATTTTCCCAGGTTGTGGGTGTGATCTCATCAACAACTGTAATGGTTAGTAAATATTCTGCAGTTGTCAGGAGTTGATTGGCTGAGGGAGCTTTTAAATCCAGTATTTCCACTTTATATATAGGAATATCTACTGGCATTACGGCGCTCAATTTTTGTTGAAAAGTAGCTACGTCCATGATCTGAGTTAACTCAAAATCCATGATCTCGCCACTACTTGAAGCCCCTAAACTCAAGGCGTTAGCAATGGAAATCCGGGGATGGGGGTGAAATCCTCCCGTAAATGCTACTGGTATTCCGGCTCTACGGACTATGCGTTCTAAAAGACGCACTAAATCTAAATGACTGGTTAAAGTCATATCCCCCTGTTTGCCAAACCAGACTCGCAGCCGTTGGTCTCTTTGAGTGTTGGGGACAAATTCACCAGCAAATTCGGGAATTGCTGGTGGAGGAATCACAATATTATGACCAAAGTCAGTGCCGCACACACCACAATGGGAACAACCATCAAAGGAACAGTCGGGAATTATGGCAGCTGACAAGGCACGCTTTAGATCCTCTTGTAACCATTTTTTATCGATACCTGTATCAATATGATCCCAAGGTAGAGGTTGGTTGAGGGAGTCCAAGGGTGGAGATGTGGGAGGAGAAATTATGTTTAACTCCTGTTCTTCTACCTGATGCTGCACATTTTGGTGATGGAACAGATTCCATTCGCCATTTTCTACTAAACGATATTTCCAATCTAGTCCTGCCTCTGTGATCGCTTGTTCCCAAGCGGCAAAAGCTTTATCTAAACCTTCATACCAAGAATCCATCCCTGCGCCTAATTCCCAGGCTCTTTGTAATACTTTACCTAAACTGCGATCGCCTCTACCCACAAAGTCTTCCATTGCCGAAATTCGCACATCGGTAAAATTGACTTTGACTCCTTTCATACGCCGAAATTCTTGCCGCAAAAGTTCCTGCTTACGCTTAAATTCAGCAGTTGACACAGAATGCCACTGAAATGGGGTATGGGGTTTGGGGGTAAAGTTAGAAATTGTTAAGTTAAAGTTTAATGGTCTTCTGCGCTGTGCTTGACACTGCCGTCGTAACCACCTTACGGTTTCCACAATTCCCACCACATCGGCATCAGTTTCCCCTGGTAAGCCGATCATAAAGTAAAGTTTGATTTTATCCCAACCCTTTTCCCAGGCAGTTTTTACCCCTCGCAACAATTCTTCATTGGTGAGACCTTTGTTGACTATATCCCGCATCCTTTGGGTACCAGCTTCTGGGGCAAAAGTCAAACCACTTTGGCGTAAACCTCCCAGGATATTGGCTATATTTTCGTCAAACCTATCTACTCTTTGGCTAGGTAGTGATAAAGAGATATTCTCATTTTTGAGGCGATTTTTGATTTCCATCCCCACGGCTGGTAGGGACAAATAATCGGAGCAACTTAGGGATAACAAGGAAAATTCATTGTAACCAGTTGACTCCATTCCCTTCTCAATGGCTGTGACTATTTGTTCTGGTTCTACATCCCTAGCAGGTCTGGTGAGCATACCTGGTTGGCAAAAACGACAACCACGGGTGCAGCCACGGCGAATTTCTATGGTCAGCCGATCATGTACTGTTTGTACATAGGGTACTAGACCAATGGAATATGCGGGTATGGGGGTGGATACTCGGCGGATTATCCGTTGAGGTACGTCTACACCTTGGGGAGCGACTGAGCCATCAACCTTCATGGTGTAGAACTGGGGTACATATACTCCTGGGACTTGAGCCAAGTCCAACAGTAATTCTTCCCTGCTTAATCCTGCTGTTTTCCCTTCCTCTAAAACTAAGCCGATTTCCGGCAATAATTCTTCTCCATCACCTAAAGCAAAGAAGTCGAAGAAGTCAGCATAGGGTTCCGGGTTAGATGTTGCCGTCTGTCCCCCTGCAAATACTAAGGGATGATTCCCCGTTAACCGTTCTCGCCACGTCAGGGGAATACCAGCCAAATCCAACATTTCTAAAATATTGGTTGCACCCAATTCATAACTGAGGCTAAAGCCTAAGATGTCGAATTCTGTGAGCGATCGCTTGGATTCTACGGCAAATAAGGGCGTATTCGTGTCCCTCAACTTTGCTGACAAGTCCGAGCCTGGTAAATAGGCGCGATCGCACAATTGGCGTGGCTGGGCATTCAAAATGTTATAAAGAATGATATGACCGAGATTGGATGCACCAACTTCATATATTTCTGGGTAAGTTAACACCCAGCGTATTTCAGCCTGATTCCATGGTTTATGTACCGCTAGAAGTTCGTTACCCAAGTAACGAGCGGGTTTTATTATATCCGATGTGATTAATGTTTTTAGTGCAACAGCCACTATGCTATTTTTGAGCTACTTTAAATATTACAGCTACCAATTTACTAAATTAACATTTAGATCGGGTATTAGCAAAAATATAGTTGCTAAATCATTAATCATGAAATTTAATTTATTATCGAAAATTTTGGATCTCTAACTCCATCATCGCCGCTTCAGCATAGCTGCTCACCATAATCAGAATTTACTTCCAATACCAATTTAAAAAACGATTGCGACACATGGAAAGAAAGAAAAGCTGGTCT
>NZ_FYBH01000006.1 GCF_900185595.1 Calothrix rhizosoleniae SC01 | reverse complement strand
TTGCTAATTTCAATGCTGATAACTGATACAAATTTGAAAAAAGATTGCGACAGATGGAAAGAAAGAAAAAATTATTTATAGTTACTCCAATTAATTTTCGTAGTTGCAGCATCTTGCTCCTTTTACACACCAAAAAGGCAAGATGCCCATACTACAAGATTTTTTAAGGGTTATACCTCTAATACGAACTATCTGTTTTTTATTTGAAATTACTATAGTAAATCTTTACAAAATCTAAAATATAAAATGGCATGAGTATGAGACCCTATCACAATATTCCAATTATTGAGTGTGGCGAACCATTGATCAAAATTCCTTTAGAAAAATTTGCCCTAGAATCTCCTCATCCTTATGAAAAATTAGGGGCACCTTATAGTAATTATTCTCCTTATTGTCTCAGAAAAAGTGTAGTTAATAGTTTAATCGAGGCACAAAATTATTTACAACAACTACATCCCAACTGGTACATCCAAATTTTTGATGCTTTCCGCCCCATCGCCGTACAAAAATTTATGGTAAATTATAGCTTCCAACAAGCATTGGAATTGAAGGGAATCAGTGAGACAGAATTATCTGATGAGCAACGCCAAGAGATTTGGCAGATAGTTTATGAAATTTGGGCTTTACCTAGTCTGAATGATAAAACTCCTCCCCCCCACAGTACTGGTGCAGCAGTGGATGTAACCATAGTAGATAATCAGGGAAAAGCTGTGGATATGGGTTCGCCCATTGATGAATTGTCAGAGCGATCGCATCCCAATTATTATGCTAATCAGGATAATCAGCAATATATAATTTATCACAAGAATCGTCAGATTTTATACAAAGTAATGATTCAAGCAGGATTTCAACGCAATCCTAGAGAATGGTGGCATTTTTCCCTTGGAGATCAGATGTGGGCTTGGTTAAATAATCAAGAGGATTCCAATAATCAATTCACAGCTCGTTATGGTCGAATTTGATATTTTCGATCATGAAAGTCTAATTATAGTTAAGTTAGTTTAATGGTTGGGAGGGTGATATTTGGATCGTTTTACCCTGGCTGTTTGTGGGATGGAAGAGTTTGCAATTGTGCAGTTTGGCAAAAGCTGATGCGATCGAACAGCTTTAGCAAAGGTAAAACAGGAAGATAATCCTTGAGGATAAAAATAATTATTATATCTTGCAGAAATCATCTATTATGTGGCGGAACAATACATCTAAACTAAACATAGGGCAGGTGCTGGATTTAAGGCTATTTTCAGCTTACTACCTGCCCCTTTTCTGATCTCGAACTCAGGTTAATTAACTACAATTTGCCCTGCTTCTACTAAGTGTTGGTGAACCAATGGAGAGGTAGCTACGATTAATCCAGGTAGACTATAGTTTTGGCAAGTATGTAAGGGTGGTAGGGAAGAACCATCTAAAGTGGTGACTATACAACCAGCTTCCCTGGCTAAGAAAGCTAAGGAAGCACCATCAATAAATTTACCAGATCTGATTGCAGCTCCGGTGACATCGCCGTTAAAAATACCGTTGAGATTAGGTATTTGTATTTCTCTGGAGTAAGCAGTAGCAATATCAATGATTTGGTATTTATCTTTCAAGGCTGGCGCTAAATAACTCATGTTCCATCCCAGCAAAATATTGGATTGGGAATTTTCGATTTTTAAAGGGGTGCAAGCTTCTAAATCCATATCTAATGTCCCTTTAAAAGCTCCTTCTCCTCGTAAGGCATAAAAATATACATTTTCTGATGGGGATATGGCGATTACTGCTTCAAAGTCATCTGTATTCAGGATGCTGAGAATAATTTGATAATTACTATGTCCATCAAGGTAAAATTGAGTGCCATCAATGGGGTCGAGGGTAACTAAATAATCTCCGTGTGTCCCCAGTTCAATGCTACGAAAATACTTAGTGTTACTAGAACTTTCATACTCTTCCCCATAAAAACGCATATGAGGAAAACTTCCCAGTAGTGCTACCTCTACAAGATTTTGAATTGCCAAATCAGCATCAGTTAGAGCCGCAGAGAAGAAGTTATCTCCTGTTCCCTTAGCTGGAAGTACAGCAATTCTTGGTTGGATTTGATGAGCATAACCTGCTGCTACCTTGAGATGGGGAAGCAGGGTTTTGATAATTTGCCGAGGGGTTGGTGTGGTTGACATTTCCGCAAGCTCCTAACAACACTCAATCACTAATTATCAGTCACCAGTCACCAAAACTACCAGGCTGGTTGCATAAATACTGTAACCATATTCATTAGGAAATATTATCTGTGTTCCTAATAGCATTTTTTGGTTTCTACAGACGAATGAGGAAAAGTAAAGAAGTGTAAAGACGTATATTTGTGTTTTTTAGGATTTTCTACTCATAAAGGAAGATACCATACACAATTAATGCGTGGTATTATTGTAAACCCAGCAAGAGGCTGAAGGCTAAACAAGGGTTCATCTACCATTTTCTCTATATATATTTTATTTGTCCAACGAGCGATCGCTCGTGAAAGGATTTATCCAATGGGCGGTGACTACTCTATGTCACTAACAACCAGGGAACAGGGAGCAGGGAGCAGGGGCGAAATCCCATTGAACCCATTTGAGATCTTTAAAAAGATGTAATCAGCTTTGAGAGTAATTAAATTCAGTGACGATTTTCAGTCTTAACCATAAGTCTTTAACGAGACATGATATCACTCTCAAGGCTCAATCCCCGCATCCTGCAACCGTTTTTCCAATTCTTCTAACCGTTTTAAAGCTGTTTCCTTAGCTTGTCGTTCTTGTTCAACTAACTCAGTTCCCCACAGCAACAAATTTCCCCCCTCATCCCACCAGCGTAACCAATAACCTTCCCGATTCTCTCGCGTCCCTTGCCACACACCAATAAATAACTCCATCTGAGTCAGCCAGTAACGGTTATTTTCATTTGGCGAACCTAAATTATATTTCCCTGATTCATCCAAGCCATGCACCTCTAAAGTACCGCTCTCTGGCTCAAAAATAATATAGTTGGGTACTTGCAGAATTTGCTCATAGAAAAACCACTTTCCAGGGGGATAAGTGCGTTTACTGGATGGAATATTCGCTCCCCTCAGTATCCGAGAGAAATTCTATGACTACTACGGGAATATCACCTTGTCGGTGGGGTGTATAACTGCGCTTCACTTCCCCCCTAGGCACAGTAATTTTGGGAATATAAGCCCAATCAGGAGTTTTAACAACAATTTTCTTATTGACCGTGGCACAGATGCCATAATTGGTTGTAGCCAGGGCTGTTGATGGTAATTTCCCTGCAAGTTCTAAACTTTCGGTAAGTACCGCAGCTAAGGGTGGTTGATTGACATTATCCACTGGTTCATCGTCTAAAATGAAGTCTTCTGGTAGGAGTTCCCAAGTGATATTGTCAGGATGAGTAGTAGCAATCATAGGCAATCACCACAAACGAGGGCTGAATTTTAGTATAACGAAGACGAAGTTGTTTACCTATATAAAATATTTACGGATACTAAAATTTTGACGGGCTGATACAATCATTGACAAAATTGCAAATAGAGAATAATGAAGAGATATTTTCATCTCTAGATCATCAGTTTGTTATGCAAATCCCTAATTCCTCCTATGTCCTCAGTCAAACTCTTCTTCAACGCAGGCAAAAATTAGCCAAATTGATTGATTTTCCTGTAGTTCTCTGGTCTGGAAATAGGACGCCTCGTAATTTTGCCGCCAATAAATATCCTTTCCGCGCCAGTAGTCATTTTCTTTACTTTGCAGGACTACCATTAAGTAACGCTGCTATCCGCTTAGAAGGGGAAAAATTGCAATTATATATGGACGATCCCCAGGCTGATAATGCCCTTTGGCATGGAGAAATGCCCAAAAGAAAGGAAATTGCCGAAGTAATAGGTGCAGATGTTGCTTATCCCTTAGCAGAATTAGAACCACATTTATTTGGTGCAGCCAGCATTGCGGTGCAAGATCCCGCTACCTGGACTCAACAGTCACAATTGTTAGGTCGATGGATATTACCCCAAAATCCACCCCAAGGCATTGACTTAGAACTAGCCAAAGCAATTGTCTCTTTACGTCTTACCCATGATGAAGGGGCATTAACCGAATTGCGAAAAGCTGCTAGTGTGAGTATAGAAGCTCATCTTGCTGGTATGGCGGCGGCGAAATCTACCAGCACAGAGGCAGAAGTAAGGGCGGCAATGGAAAGTGTGATTATTGCCCATAATATGACTACTTCCTACAACAGTATTGTTACTACTCACGGTGAAATTTTACACAATGAGAAATACCAACACTCCTTGCAACCAGAGGATTTAATTCTGGCGGATGTGGGTGCAGAAACGGAGATGGGATGGGCTGCCGATATTACTCGTACATTTCCTGTAAGTGGTAAATTTTCATCTACCCAGAGACATATTTATGATGTGGTATTGGCGGCACATGATGCTTGTATTGCTAAAATCCGCCCAGGTGTAGAGTATCGAGACATCCACATGCTTGCCTGTATCACCCTGGCTGAAGGATTGGTAGATTTGGGTATTTTAAAGGGGAATGGGACGGATTTAGTGGAAAGGAATGTACATTCTGTCTTTTTTCCCCACGGTATTGGGCATTTATTAGGCTTGGATGTTCATGATATGGAAGATTTGGGGGATTTAGCCGGGTATGAACCAGAAAGAAGCAGAAGTGATCGCTTTGGTTTGGGATATTTGCGTTTAAATCGTCCCTTGCGATCAGATATGCTGGTAACAATTGAACCTGGTTTTTATCAAGTACCGGCAATTTTAAACACTGCTCGCTCTAAATATCAATACCTGATTGATTGGGAAAAATTGGAGCAGTTTAATGATGTACGTGGTATCCGCATTGAAAATGATGTTTTAATTACAGATACAGGAAGTGAAATATTAACGAAAGCATTGCCAACGGATGCCGAAACTGTAGAAAATATAGTTAGAAATTAGTCAGACAATTTTGGATTTTGGATTCACTAGAAGAAGCAGAGGGTAGGGGAGAATACCGTATTTCCCCTGCTGTGGAGCCTAGAGTATCAATTCAGTAATCGAGAACAATCATCAATCCTGAGTGTGGGGAGTTATGGAGTGATGGAGTGATGGAGTCATGGAGTCATGGGAAGATAGGTATAAATTACTCAGCTTCCCTCTTCCCTTCTTCCCCTACTCCCTACTCCCTACTCCCTACTCCCTACTCCCTTTTTTCGGTCATTTAAAAATCTAAACTAGGCCAATCTGGTTGATGATAATACTGTGTCATATCAGAGAATTTACGTAACTCAGCACGTTTTATAATAATTTCGGGAGAATCAAATATCCATTTTTCATTTAATTGTGACAGCATATTACTGAAGTTATCGCGATCTAAATCGGTAGGTATTTCACCAAAATAGCCCAATGTGACATGAGCAGTGAAATAATACTGCTGTTCAATTCCTAATGCCATCAATTGGGGATTTTGATAAATTAGTCGGCGCAGGCTAATAATCCGTTCATAGCTACTTTCATCTTGAGGGACTAAACAAACTGCTAAGGCTCTTGGCATCACCATTAGTCCAAACATTTGCCAACGAATAGGGAGCTCGGAGGAAATTGATTGTTGATATTGTTGAAAAATATCCCGAAAACAAGATTGTAACTTCTCGTCATAGTCTGGAATCTGTTGACATGCATCAAGAAAATTACTTTCCCAAATTAAATCTGCTAGGGTGAAATGAAAACTCTCAGGTGGTAAAGGTACAATCAGGTTATTAGGTATGGATAATTGTAATAGTTGCTGTTGGTAGTCTTGTAACTGTTTGTAGAAAACCGAATTATGAGAATCTTCTTCCCGGGGAGGAGTAATAATGGTGTAACCGGGAAATGATGCAGCTTGCCTAATTCCCTCTGGTGTGGGTGCAAATTTAGTAGATTCTTGAATATGCTGAATTTGGGATTTATAAGCTTCTGGTAGCGTCATGCGGGCTACTCGATTTAAATAGATTTGATAATTATCGTCCAATCTTCTCAGCCTCCCAGCTCTTACTCGATAATTTTAAGCAAAATCACTGACATTACAACAGTCAACAATAAGGTTTAGGGGTTAGGGTGTAGGAAACACAGTGTTTTCAGAAGCTTGAACTCCGAATCAACGACGGGGCTTGTATCCCACGGGCTGTTGGGGCTGTCTACCTCCCCAAACTCCATATCCCAAACCCCGCACCCTACTCCAATGGCACTTGATCATTAACATCAACTATTAGGCATTTTAAATCTCATAAAGGATAATTCCCACTTTATAAGTGTATGTGACAAGGGTGATGAGGTGAGATAAATAATTGGGTAAGTATAAGGATCTTTATTTGTTAGTATGCCAATTTACGTTTACTGGGGTGAAGATGAATTTGCCATAGAAAAAGCTGTGATGGAATTGCGCGATCGCATTATCGATCCTTTATGGACAAGTTTCAACTATCATACCTTCTCTAGCGACGGTGCTGATGCCATTATTCAAGGGTTAAATCAAGCTATGACACCACCTTTTGGTGCAGGGGGACGTTTGGTATGGCTTGCCAAAAGTACCCTTTGTCAACAATGTCCAGAAAATGTACTAGCAGAATTACAACGTACCTTAAGAGTAATTCCGGAAAACTCATGTCTACTAGTTACCAGTCGCAACAAACCCGATGAACGCCTTAAATCCACCAAACTATTAAAAAAATTTGCCACAAAATTCCAAGACTTTTCCCTGATTCCTCCCTGGAAAACCGATTTACTGGTAAAAGCTGTACAGCAAGCAGCTCAAACCATAGGTGTCAAACTAACACCCATGAGTGCAGATTTTTTAGTCGAATGCGTAGGAAATGATACACGCTTGCTATACAATGAGCTAGAGAAATTGCGGCTTTATGCTGAAGGTAAAAGCCAGCCACAAGATGTGGATGTGGTGGCGCGTCTGGTTCGTAATACCACACGCAACAGTTTACAGTTGGCAACAGCTATTAGAACTGGTGATACTGCACAAGCCTTAGTATTAGTCACAGAACTTTTGGGTGCGTCAGAACCAGCTTTAAAAATAGTTGCCACATTGGTTGGACAATTTCGTACTTGGTTATGGGTGAAAATCATGATAGAAAGTGGAGAAAAGGACCAACAAGCAATTGCCAAAGCAGCAAATATTTCTAACCCCAAACGTATTTATTTTTTACAGCAAGAAGTTAAATCTCTTTCCGTACAACAATTAACATCTACTTTACCCTTACTTTTGGAATTAGAAGTTAGTCTTAAACAAGGTAAAAACGAAGCATCTGTACTCAAAACAAAAGTAGTACAACTTTGTCAAGTATGTCGAAGAAGTTGACAAAAATATCAAGTTTCTATGGACACAGATGTTTCTGGAACTTATATCTCATAAAATAGTTCAACGTTATTAACAAACCCTAACTAAATAATTGTTTTTCACACAGACAATGAAAAAATTATCTCTACTATCTTACTTGCAACCAATACTTTATAAGCCACCCTTCTTTACTGCTATGGCTGTCATCAGTTTGGTTTGTACGACTTTAACTTTCAACTCCAAAGTAGAAGCTCAAAATCGACCTAATCGCAATATCCCAAGTCGTGAAGAACTCAAAAACTACGCTGAAGTCCTATTAAAAATGGAGCCTCTGCGACAAAGAGCTTTTGATAGAATCAAAAAAACTATACCTAGCCGTCAAGGTACTGTTCCCAAGATAGTTTGTAACGATAGAAATAGCATTAATGGTCTGCCCAATCAAGCTAGGGGTATTGCTGTGGAGTTTTGCCGAAATTATCAAGATATCGTCCGGGAAAATAAAATGGATATTGAGCGGTTCAATCAAATTACCGATGACGTAAGAGATAATGATGAATTACAAGATGATATTTATGAGATGTTAATAGACATACAAAACAATGATTCGGAATAAATATTACCTATAACAATATACCTATGCTAGGTATAAATTATTGTCTCTGCTTTTAGTAGGAATATAGAAATTCCAGCGCAATATAAAATTACGTTGACTATGCGTAAATCCTTTACTTATAAACAATATATTGAAATAATATATTGAGTTGATGTTCATATATTCATAAATTCTATCAAAAATAATCTGACGCTAAGTTGCATTCTGTTGTAGTAGTTCTAGTTGGTGAGATTGCTTCCTTCCGCTCCACAACCGTCGCAATGACAAAATACTATCTTTGAAAGCAAATTGGTATGACTTATTCTCATAAAGATTGTCAACAAGCCCAACAAAGGCTCTCACAATAAGTTGATGCACCCTGTATGCTTGATAACACAATCCTCACTGTACCTTACTTGTCTCTGCTGCTGCTGCTAATCTTGCTGCTCCTGCTTGGACAATTTTTGCTACCTGGGACAAAGGCATATGGTGAATTTGTCTGAGGATAACACTTAAATCTGAGATTTCTGCCACAGGCTTACCCTCCAAGCAACAAAGTAATTCCTCTAAGGTATAACCTGCTTTGGCTGCAATCCGGGCTAGATTTTCCGTATCTGGAACTTTCACACCTTTTTCCCACATTTGTACCGCAGTTGCAGAAACACCCAAAACCTTGCCAAAGGCTCGCTGACTCATGGTTCCGCGAGCTAGTTTGATTATTTCAACTAATTTTTGTCTACTTTCAATATTCACTGTTTAAACTAGTGGCTGAATCTAATTAAAACTTTACTATCTATACTACAGGTTTGCTTTTATATTGACAGTTTCCTCTGTTGGTAGTAAATTATATCTAAGGTTTTAATATTTTAACCAAAGTAATCCAAATCTAGTACAAGATCGCCAGTCTTCTATCAAAGGCAGCGATGGCATTTAGGCAGTAAGGCTATGTTCTTATGGCATAACTGCCAATGTTAAGGGGTGTGTCATGATCCGTAATCCTCACAAACGTCGTCCATATCGCTACCGGGTTCGCAGTTTAATTGCTACTCGGAGAATCAAACCAGAAATATTATATATCACTGAGTTTGAAGCTAAAACAGCACTCAAAGCTAAGGGTTATAAAGTTAGGCAAATCAAAAAAATTAGGCTCCTGAGGCATCAAGTCTGCATTTCCTACTGGAATGAGCAAGGTGGGGTATGTAGTGGTTTTTTTAGCTATCGCATCTTTAATTGTTGGCACAGAGCCATAGAGGAGTTAATTTGTGGCTGTTTGACTCTAAGGACTTGGCAAACTTTCAATTGGATTATGCAGTCTGAATTCAATTATTATCCATATCCTGGGGAGATATCTATTAGTCTCAATCATCAGTTACAAAGGCGGTTATCTGAATTGCAGACAAATATAATCCAGAGTGAAATTTCACATCCAGAAGTCATAAAAATTTAGAAAGGGACTGGCAAATATATTAAGTAGGTAGGCGTAAAAAATTATCGTTTGGATAAGGCAGGGAGCAGGAGGCAGGTAAGCCACTGCGTTGCGCGGGTTCCCCGCGTTGTAGCAAGTGGCGCAACCCGAAGGGGAGCAGGGGGAAAAAGGGTTTTAGCCTTATTTCCTTTTCTTCACATAGCTTGGTTTTATTGTGCCGACTTACTGAGCACCATGCATATACGTCGAAGCATTGTTGAAGCA
>NZ_FYBH01000012.1 GCF_900185595.1 Calothrix rhizosoleniae SC01 | reverse complement strand
TTTGAGAATGATGGTTCCGGCAACTTCACTGAGGTAACTGGCAGCGACAATCCTTTCAATAATGTGAACGTGGGAGTTAGCTCTTCCCCCTCCTTTGCCGACATCGACGGCGATGGAGATTTAGATGCTTACATCGGGGAATTCCGCAATGCTATCAACTACTTTGAGAATACCACCGCTAATATCATCAATGGTACAGATAAGAAAGATAATCTTACTGGTACCATAGTTGATGATACGATATCCGGGGACAATGGCGCTGATAAGATTTTCGGAAAGGAAGGGGATGATGTCATAAAAGGTGATAATGGCGCTGATAAGCTTTTCGGGAATGAAGGAGATGATACCTTAAGAGGTGGTAATGGTCGAGATAACCTGATTGGTGGTCTTGGCAATGATAGCTTAAGCGGTGGTGATGGCAAGGATAGACTTTTCGGAAATGAAGGGGATGATACCTTAAAAGGTGGTGATAGGCGAGATACCCTGATTGGTGGTGATGGCAATGATACCCTGATTGGTGGTGATGGGCGAGATCTCTTAAACGGTGGTGATGGTGCTGATCTTTTTGTTCTTGCTGCTGGTGAAGGAAAAGATATCATTACTGACTTTAGTGGCCTTGATACCATCGGTTTATCTGGTGGTATTGGATTCGACGACTTATCTTTCTCTCGGAATCAGATCATCTTGACTTCTACTAATGAAGTCCTAGCAATCGTGGCTGGGGTGAATACCACAACCCTCACCAGTTCTGACTTTACTACTGTTTAACCGTTTGAGTTAAGGTGTGAACCGCCCCAAGCTCATTCCTTAAAAGTTAGATACATTCGATCCCCAACTTCCTTGAAGAAGTTGGGGTAATTTATTTATCTGTCCTTTGGGCAAGGCAGTCCCGATGAAAACATTTTCACCATCAATGATCTAAGTATAATTTTTTCTTGCTTCTGCCCTCTGTTCCTTGTTCCCTGTTCTCTTGCTGTCCTAACGATAAGTCTTTAACCGGATATGATATTACTGGTGCCGTGCCCCTACCTATCTGTCCCATTCTTTTTTTTAAATGGTGTCATCTGAGCGGTTTTATATGTTTAATAGTTAACAATACGATCAATAGAAATACATATATTAAGAGACATTACCTAGCAATATCTTTACAATGAGTTATCCCACACATTTAGACTGTATCGGGGCATAATTGTGTTTAAAATACTCACGAAACTGGACTATCTACTCAAAGAAACGTGGCTGGGTTTACAACGGGGAAGTTGGATGAATTGGGCTGCCATTAGTACTGTGACAGTGTTACTGTTTTTATTCGGCATGAGCCTGCAAACATCCTGGCAATTAGAAACTTTACTCAACCAATTTGGTAGTCAATTGGAAGTATCAGTTTATCTCAAACCACATGCCAGTGTGGAAAGTATTGCACCGCTTGTAGCAAAAATGCCCCAGGTGTCAGCAATCCAAACTATCACCAAAGAACAAGCTTGGACTGAATTAGTCAAAGAACTAGGAATGTCTGATATTGAAGCTGTGACTCAGCAATTAGGAGAAAATCCCTTGGTGGATGAGTTGACAATTAAGGCTCTTAATTCTGAGGCTGTGCCCACTTTGGCTACTCAATTGGTCAAGATAAAGGGTGTTGATTCCGTACAATATGTGGATGAAGCAGTACGTAGAGTTTCCCAGTTACATCAAGGTCTAAATTGGGTGAGCTTTACCATTACTACTGTCTTAACTATAACCGCGATCGCTGTCACTACCACTACCATCCGTCTGATTGTCATGGCAAGACGTAAGGAAATTGAAGTTATGCAATTGGTGGGTGCTACTTCTACTTGGATCTATTTACCTTTTGTATTGCAAGGGATTACATTTGGATTACTCGGTGGTGCGATCGCTTGGAGTTTTATTAGTATTATTCAACAGTTTTTAGGGCAATTATTAGCTAAGCAACCAGAATTTATTCAATTTCTGGCTGATGGTTTAAAATTATCCCTAGCACAAACTATACTATTACCTTTGGTGTTATTAAGTTTTGGCTCGATTGTGGGATTAATTGGTAGTTTGTTTGCGGTTCGTCGGTTCGCCAAAGTTTAGATTGAAGAAAGCTGTCCCGATGGAAAATAATTTGCACCATCAATTATCTAATACCATTTTGAAAAAAGGATGGGACAAATGGGTAGGGAACATCCATAATCTTTTGGTATATAAAATTATTTTACTGGTGCCGTGCCCTTACGAAGAACTTATATGTTGCAAACATTATTTAAATTGGTATAAGTAGAATTGTTCCTGCTCCCTACTCCCTGCTCCCTGCTCCCCTACTTAGAAGCCAGAAGGAAGTTGTAATTCAATATTTAATTTTTCCCCTATTTCCATAACGTTGTTGGCAAAGTCTGTCATCCCAGCAATCGGTGTAGCAGCTACACTAGCAGCAGTCAGTAAAGCTACTAGACGCTTTTTTAACTTAGGTACACTGCGTTCTTGTTCTGGCTTTTGAATTTCTGCTTCTACATCATCAATATCAATGATCATATCGTCACGGATTTCTGGTGGGAATTGGGCAGCAACTTGGCGCAGGTTGTCGATTAATTGCAGAATTTCGGTGATGTTTGCGCCGCTTGTTTGGGTGAAATTAGAGGCTTGCTGACTGGCGTTGTCTTTGACTTCGTTGGCAAAGTTGGCAATATTTGGATTTTGAAAGTTGTTTGTAAATTGAGGATTTTCTGACATAGCTTTATTATTATTATTAATTTTAATTTCTCTGCTGACAGCTAGTTTAGCAATATCTCGCATATCTTCGTATGCAGCCCTATTATCTGAATAGACATCTCTGTTGTGTAATTTTCGCCGGGATTCTAGGGATTCATAACCATCTAAAAGTTGACGCAGATCGAGTTTTAATTTTAATTTGCCGATAGTGACTGTGGTTTCACCCATTGATTCAAGTCCGAGGAGTTCTTGGTAGTCCAGGGGTGGGTGTTTGGGATAGCCAGGGACGGGAACCCATTCAGTGATTTCGAGATTAGGAAGAGTGTTGTGGATTTTTTGAAAGACATCGCGGAGAATACCGAGAAATAAGCGACGGGTTTCTTGATGTCCGCTAATGGTGATGAAGATTTTTTTGTCTTCAGGATCGGCTTTAATGCGAGCGATGTTGTAGATTTCTTTATTTTCCCGATGTTCCAGCATTACACCACTGCGCCAATAGGTTTGCTTATGAATTTTTGTGTGGGTGATGACGATGAAGCGGGAAATGATGCTTTCGGGGAGAACTTTGTAATGGTATTGAAATTCCAGGGTTTCCTTTTCTAGTTCTGTTTCATCTGGTTGTTCTTTGGGTAGAAGTCCCGCAATCAGGAATTGTGGTGGTTGAGATTCTAGTGCAAAGCAAAGCTCAAATTCTTTCATCAGCCCGATCAAATAGCGATGACGCTGGGGAGGATATCGCTCTTGATTGAGGATGCGGGTGAGATCTGCGGGGGTGAAAATGCCTTTGGCTTTAGTTTTGAGGTTTTCATCACTCAGGAGGGCATAAATGCCTTCTGTCACCCAGTTGGGTTTGAGGACATTGGTATCTTTGAGGATGGGATGCTCGCGGAAATTGAGAACTAAACCAAGTCGATGTAGCAGGTCGATTAGTTGCTCTTGGTTTTGTTCTTCGGGAATCTCGTTTTCGTAGCAGATGCCAATATATTTACTGTAGGTGATGAAGTCTTCAGTCATGGCTTCGAGTTGTTGTTTCACCTCAAACCATGTCAAGGGTAGAAGATCGTAGACTTCCTTGAGCTGGGCGATTTGCTGCAAAATGGCGGTGCGAAGTTCATCAATGCCGATATCGTCCTTGCAGGAGGTTTCGATAATGGCTTGGATGTTGGGGTATTTGTCCCGTAATGCCTTGCGGTTGATGTCGAGGGGTTGTTCGTCTTTTTTGTTACCAACGATAATCACAGGGGACTGTCCACCGAAGCTTTCGATTAGTTTCAGCCAATATTCGATGCGGTTTTCTTCTTCGCTGGTGCGACAATTACAGACTAGGAGATAGAGGCTACGCTTAGTTAAAAAAAACTGATGGGTGGCATGATAAATTTCCTGTCCGCCAAAGTCCCAAACATTCAGGCGGATGTCTTTGCTATTTACCTGCACCTTCCAATTTTCTACATTGAGTCCGTCGGTTTGGGGTTGATTTTTATCATATTGATTGCGGATTAGTCGCTGGATGAGTGATGTTTTGCCGACGCTACCTTGTCCGATGAGTAAGAGTTTGGCTTCGTTGAGTGGACGCACTTCACCGCTACGGAGTAATCGCAAGTAATTGAAAATGTCTTCAACTGAACCAACATGATCAGAAGATCCTAAAATCTCTGGTGAAATAGGAAGCGGATTTCCCCGTAAATCTAGTGTTTCCAATTTTGGCAAACTTTCGATCGCCTCTGGTATCTCCCTTATTTGGTTGTTATAGAGGTCAAGGTAGGTG
>NZ_FYBH01000135.1 GCF_900185595.1 Calothrix rhizosoleniae SC01 | reverse complement strand
AAGCCGGAGACTTGATACTGAGTCCTAGCCCTGTCAGGGCGGCTACGCCAACGGATACGATGGAAGGAAAGCGGAGATATGCGGTAGGCTTTACCCTTATCGCAGTTTATTATTTGCCATTAAAATTGGGCGATAATGGTAGATATTAGTATGATTTTTTGGAGTAGGTAATGCTAAAGCAACTCATTCTGGAAAATTGGAAAAGTTTTCACTATGCAGAGCTGCCAATCGATGCACTGACTGTTTTAATTGGTACTAATGCCAGTGGTAAATCTAATGTAGTTGAAGCATTAGATTTTTTGCAAAGAATAGCTAGAGGTGAAGAAATTAAAACAGCTTTAACGGGCAATGAAACACTTCCTTCTATTAGAGGTGGTGTTGAATGGGCTGCACGTAAGCCGGAGAATAAATTCACGTTAAAAGTATTGATTCAGGGCGAAAATGAGAATACTGATTATCTTTATATCATTCAAATAGAAACTCAACCAAATCTGAGAATTATCTGATGAGAAAAAAGCTGAAGTAGAAACAACAATATCCACCTACATAAAAAACTTACCAGAAGGCGATATTAAAAAAGTATGGGCGGAAAAAGTCGGTAGATTCGGCACAGATGCCATGCTGTACTGTGAAGAAGAATGGAAACCAGACGATATTACAGAAATTGATGCTCGTAGTATGTCCGATGGTACACTGCGATTTATTGCGATTATCACGGCTTTATTAACTCGCCCAGAAGGTAGTCAATTAGTCATTGAAGATGTGGATGATGGACTACATACCTCCCGTTCAGAATTATTAGTAAGGATGCTGCGTGAAATTGGACAAAAAAGAAATATTGATATTTTAATTACTACCCATAATCCAACTTTACTAGATGCTTTTGGTTCAGATATAATTCCCTTCGTAGTTATTTCCCACCGAGATGTAGAAACTGGTGATAGCCAACTTACTGTTTTAGAAGATATTAAAAAATTTTCCAAATTATTTGCATCTGCTTCCTTAGGTAAAATAACAGCAAGCGGTGCAATTGAAAGAAGCTTTTCTCATGATGAATAGATAGTGATATGAGAAAAGTATTAATTATCGATACATCACTTTTATGTGTTTGGTTGCAAGTTCCAGGGATGGAAACTGTTGGTTCTGATGATGATAAATGGGACTTTCAACGTGTCGATGAAAAGATTCAATTAGAAATCGAGCAATCTACAGTACTTGTACTCCCTTTAGCTGTAGTTGTAGAAATTAGTAACCACATTGCACAGGCTAAAAATAATTATGATGTGGCCCAAAAATTGGCAGAAATTATGACTAAAGCTACTGATGAAACATCTCCTTGGGCGGCTTTTAGCGAACAAATTATACTATGGGAAGCAGATAAGCTGAAAAACTTAGCTGCTCAATTTCCCGGATGGGCAACACAAAAAACTTCGATGGGCGATGGTAGTATGGTTATCTTGGGTCAACATTACCAAGAAAAAGGTTTTTGCGTAGAATTTTTAACTGCTGATAAAGGACTAAAAGCTCAAGAGCCATCTCCCCTTCCTCAACCGACAATAAGAAGTAACCAGAAGAGAAAGTAATACCATTTTGAAAAAAATGAGACAGATGGGTAGGGGCACGGCATCAGTAAAATAATTTTATATATTAAAAAATTGTGGATGCCGTGCCCTTACGAAGCATTTATGTGTCGCAAACATTATTTAAATTAGTATAAATTTTTATACCGCAACAAAAATCAACATATTATACCCAGGTTCGCTCCCCTGACAAAATACTCACATCAAGAGAGTTAAACTATTGGCGATGAAGTCTCATATTCAATTTTAGAAATATCTTTATGGCAATAGAATCTGCTGTTACGGAAGTATCAATCGAGGCGAATCTCAAGCAATTTTTGCTGGTACTCTCTGTTTCTTTGAGTGTAGCAACATTACCCCAGGTGTTTAGCTGGTTTCGCCAAATACCCTATACCTTACTTTTGGTGATTGCTGGCTTGGGTTTGGCGCTGGTAGATGTCCGTCTGGTTAACCTATCCCCAGAACTGATTCTGGCAATTTTCCTCCCTCCATTGTTGTTTGAAGCAGCATGGAATTTAAAATGGGGGAACTTGAAGCGGGATATGCTTCCTATTTGTCTCTATGCAGTGCTAGGAGTCTTAATTTCTATTATTGGGGTGACAATTGGACTCAACCAATTCACCACAGTTCCCCTGACTACTGCACTACTAGTAGGAGCTAGTTTATCAGCCACCGACCCTGTTTCCGTCACTGCATTATTTCGGGAGCTGGGGGTAGACAAACGCCTGACAACCTTGATGGAAGGGGAGAGTTTGTTTAATGATGGTATGGCTGTTGTGGCTTTTAGTTTCCTGGTGGGACTACCCCTAGGAAAAACACAATTGGGATTTCAACCTGTAATCATCGAACTCTTCACCGTGGTTGGTATTGGTATAGCTGTGGGAGGATTGATTGGTTTTGGTATTTCCTACCTCACCCAAAGATTCGATTTACCACTGGTAGAACAGTCTTTAACCTTGGTATCAGCCTATGGAACCTACATTATTGCTGAAGAATTGGGAGGTTCTGGGGTAATTGGGGTGGTAACAACTGGCTTAATTTTAGGTAACTTTGGTTCCCGAATTGGTATGAATCCTCGTACTAGGGTGATTGTGAGTGAATTTTGGGAATTTATTGCTTTCTTTGTCAATTCCATCGTTTTCTTGTTAATTGGGGATCAAGTGCGGTTTTCGGTTTTGGCAGATAATTTAGTAATTATTGGTGTCACCATTGGAGGAATGGTTTTAGCTAGGGTAGTTTCTGTTTATGGTTTGGGATTTTTGACCAATAAACTTGCTAATTCGGAAATTAGTTTAGCGGAACAAACTATACTTTGGTGGGGTGGTTTACGTGGTTCTGTATCCATTGCTCTAGCATTAAGTGTTCCGACCATTTTGGCTGAAAGAGAGGAATTAATTGCTACTGTCTTTGGAGTAGTTTTATTTACCTTATTAGTACAGGGATTAACCACCAAACCCTTACTAGAAAATTTAAATCTTTTGGGAGATCAACCTCTACGTCAGGAGTACCTAGAATTGGTTGCACGCCAGTCAGCACTAGGAAGGGTACTAGAATATCTTGATCGCGTGGATGAACGTCCAGGACTCGATAAGGAATTTTGTCGCTATCAAGAGACTTTAATTAGAGGAGAATTGAATAACTTAGAAGAGAAAATTGAAAAGTTACAAAATGACTATCCTAATCTCCGGGAATTTACCACTAAGCAACTGCGAAGTGAATTACTTGCAGTGGAAGCAGATACCTATGCTGACTTTGTTCGCTCTGGTCGTTTAAATCAAGAGCTGGCACCACTATTGCAAGATGTCTTGGGTGGTGAACATTAGTAAACCAGATATTAAATAATAATCAATTTCAGCTTTCCACCCAACGTTTTAATCACTACTAGGGTGGGAACTGGAAAATAAAGATAGTTATCGATCGCCAATTGCAGAAAAAAAGTCTTTTTAATTTTATATTTTTAGCGATCGCACTGATTAATATATTAATGGCATAGCTATAATCTTGAACAGCAAGCCAATAGTAAGTTAGTGGTAATGCATAAAAGGTGCACCACAGCAAGACAATTTCTATGAAAAATTTCACCCTTGGGAATGCTGCTCACAACACAAAGTAGGGAGCTTATAGCCTATTCTCACTCCCTATAGCTATTTGATGAATTATAACCATATTGGACTTGCATATAATCTCTGTGGTTTCTGACAAATACTTATTTGTGATATCACCCACTACTTCCCAGATTAGCTAAAGTCAGTAGTCAAACTCTTCTGTATATATGAGGACAATTGGAAATATTTCCTTTCCTACCTATCCGATGGTATGCGCTACACACAACAGAACATACTCAGTTGATGACGACTACTTACTGAAGTAATCAGAATTGTGGGTAATTTATTTAACTTGACACAACAGTAATCGGTATCAAGCTCCTAAATTCTATTTGTGGAAAAGGGAAAAACTTTTCCCCTACCCAAGCCCCTCGATTTAACTATGGGGAAACTGATAACTGATAACTGATAACTGATAACTGATAACTGAAATGACCCGTCTCAGATTAATTAACAGCTTCAATGTCCGCTATCTACGTGGTGATTTATTAGGTGGTGTGACTGCTGCTATTGTTGCTTTACCATTAGCATTGGCATTTGGAGTTTCTGCTTCACCACAAGCAGGAGCGATCGCAGGATTATATGGTGCTATTTTTATAGGGCTATTTGCAGCTTTATTTGGGGGAACTCCATCCCAAATTTCTGGTCCAACAGGTCCCATGACAGTAGTGATGGCGACTGTCTTCACTGGGATGATTGCCAAAAATCCAGATAATGGTGTGGAAATAGCATTTACCATCGTTATGCTGGGTGGATTATTCCAAATTCTGTTTGGAGTCATGCGACTGGGTAAATATATTACCTTTATTCCCTACACAGTCGTCTCTGGCTTTATGTCTGGGATTGGCTTTATTATTCTCTTTCTTCAGATTGGTCCTTTGTTGGGACATCCTAGTTCTGCGAAGGTAGTGGATTCTTTCTCCAATCTGCCCAAATTCCTCAGCAATCCTCACCCTGTAGCCACTGGATTAGGCTTACTAACACTACTAATTGTATTTTTATCTCCTCCCAAGCTGAATCGGATTATACCATCCCCTTTAATCGCACTAGTTGTGAGTACAGTTATTTCAGTAACTGTGTTTCCAGATAGTGATATAACCCGCATTGGTACAATTCCTACAGGTTTACCCAAACTACACTTACCAGTCTTTGACCTCAATCAAATCAAGGACATGGTTATTTATGGTTTAATGCTGGCAACTTTGGGAGCAATTGATTCTTTGTTGACTTCCCTAGTAGCGGATAACATTACCCGTACTCAACATGACTCTGATAAAGAATTAATTGGACAAGGGATCGGCAACTTATGTGCAGGTTTATTCGGTGGATTACCTGGAGCGGGAGCGACTATGCGTACAGTGGTAAATGTACGTGCAGGGGGAAAAACAGCACTATCGGGAGTAATTCATGCTGTAGTTTTGTTAGTCATTGTCCTGGGTGCAGGTAGACTGACAGAAAATATTCCCAATGCGGTTTTAGCTGGGATCTTGATTAAAGTTGGAGTTGATATTATTGATTGGGGATTTCTGAAACGCGCTCACCAGATATCCCTAAGAGCAGCAGGATTGATGTATATGGTCTTGTTGCTAACGGTTTTTGTTGATTTGATTATTGCAGTTGTGGTTGGGGTTTTTCTGGCAAATCTATTTACCCTCAAACGCCTTTCTGATTTGCAAGCAGAGCAAGTACAAGCAATCACAACTCCTAACGGACAACTGCGTTTAAAGCCGGAAGAAAAATCAATATTGCAGCAAGCAGAGGGGCGTATTCTCTTGTTCCATTTAGGTGGTCCCATGAGTTTTGGTGCAGCAAAAACAATTTCCCGCCGGTTGTCAATAGTAGAAGATTATGACGTGTTGATTTTAGATTTATCTGAAGTTCCCCATGTGGGTGTTACAGCTTCCCTAGCAATTGAGAATATGGTCAAAGAAGCTTGTGAGAAAAGGCGAGCAGTATTTTTAGTGGGGGCTACTGGTAAAGTTAAAGACAGATTGCGACGTTTAAAACTTTTAGATCGATTGTTGCCTAAAAATCAATTACAAAGCCGTCAGGAAGCATTAGCAGCAGCTTTATTGATTGTGAAAGAGCGTCAAGGAGTATCTAGTTCCAAGGGAGTGAATCTAGATTAACTCCTAGGCGATCGCATAATATATAACTCAGAATATTTCTGGGAGCGATCGCCCCTCAATCCACCGTTCCCTGGGGAGCATGTCAACTTTTTCAGCCAGCCCTAATTACCTCTGTTTGAGATAATCAAGAATACCACGAGCTATTCCTTCGGCCATTTTATTGCGGAACCATTGGCTACGTAGATTTTTCACATCATTACGACCAGTTAAATAACCAGTTTCCACAAGAATTGCAGGCATAGAAGTTTTTCTGAGGACGTAGAATCTCGCTTTGCGTACACCCCGACTCCTCATGTTCACTGTACGCAGAATTCTACGATGTACTGTGCGAGCAAAACTAAGTCCTGTATCGTAATAATAGGTTTCTAAGCCATTGACATCAGGACGCTTACGACCAGCTGAGTTGGCATGAATACTCACAAATAAATCGGCATTTACCCGTTCTGCCATCTTAACTCTCCCTGGAAGAGTGACAAAATAATCAGACTTGCGGGTCATAACTACCTGAATGCCATTTTGCTCCAAAATCTGGGCAACTCTTTTACCAATGGGAAGAATCACCTGCTTTTCTTGCAGTCCACCAATACCTATGGCACCAGGATCCTTACCGCCATGTCCGGGGTCAATCATGACTACTAATTTACCATTTTTACTCGGTCTTCCCGGTAGAGGTGTAGGATTAGCCCTCCTAACGATTGGGGGAACTGATCTGGGGTTAGGACGGTTGAGAGGAGGTAATCCAATGGAAGGTGTATTTCGATTAAAACGTGGATTAAAACGTTGTGTATTTCTATACCTCTGCATTGGCAGAGATAATAGTTGACCAACTTGGTTGATTCTACCTAGTTGTACTCCAGAAGCTGGCTGGATGAAAATTACAACTGTGGTTGGGTCTTGTTGTTGTAGGCGAACCCTCAACACCGGACTATTAGCATTCAACCTGGGACCTTTGACATCAGAGGATAACTTGGCATTAGGGACTTCAATGCGGAATAAAGCCGTTTTCCGATCCCAGCCACTATTAGCAGATAAAGGGCGATCGCCTCGAATTAATAATTGTCTGCCATTATCAGCAATTTCCACAGATTTAATCGTAGAAACAACATTAACAGCTCTGGAACTAGGTGGTCTGACAACCGGTCTAGTATTAATTACAGTTGGTGATGAACGGTTATTACTTCTAGAAGAATTACGGGCAATACGAGTCGGTAAAATCACTAAACCACTAGCACCGCTATTTGTTGCTCGCCAATCGGGACTATTTTTATCTACCCGCAAAGTCATGCGAACCACAGAAGGATTAGTTTTCCTTAGTTGATTGAATTGAATACTCCTCACACCATGTTTGTTGACTTCCATATTAGAAGACACATTGGAGGATACAGTCGCACCAGAGATATCCATAAAAATAGTTTTGCGATCGCGGCTACGTTTTGTTTTTACCTCTGGCTTACCACCTGTGGTTCGAACAAAAAAGCCGTCCCCTGTCACCACTAATCGTTGAATTTGTGCTTCTGCTGTCCTACTTGCAGCTACTGGGGAATAATTTTTCCTTGTGGGAGGATTAATAGTTACAGTATTGTAAACATTTTCATTAGAGGAAGTTACACTACTTTGTCGAGTTGGCTTTGGTAATTGTACAGTCCAACGACTGCCAGTTTTACCAACAAATTTTACCTTTTTGGGATCAAGAGTATAATTCGGACTCAGTTCTACCACCAAACGAGCTGTTTGTGGATTAAACTGTCCAACACGAATTGCACGAATTGCACCGCCTACAGGTTGAGTAATTTGCCTTTGCCCAAACTGCGTTCCTGGCAAATCAATCACCAAACGAGTCGGATTAAAAATTAATTGGGCTTGGGGCTGGACATCCCCGTTTGTATTTATTTCCAGTCGATTTCTATTGGCATCAAAACGCCAAGATTCTAGTTTTGCCGCCAACACGGGCGACGATAACATTAATATAGATCCAACAGTGCCAGGTAGTAACCAGTGTAATTTCACAGTGCTTTTTCCTGATGTGCATTTACGGGAGGGAGCTGTCAATTTATCAAAAAAGGTTTGGCAAGTTATCCCACGGTTCTTGCTCAAATATTAGCTTTGATGAAAATAAGGAAAGTATTTTCCATAATATTTTCTATTTTTGTCGAGTGCTTGCCAATTTTGCACTCGTAATCACAGTTTTTATCCAAATCAAGTTAACAGGAGTCTTTTGAGAACATAAGTTGTTTTTCCATGCTGTTATAACATGAAATTTGAGTCTCCAAAGCATCAGAATACACTAACAAGGAGGTAAGCAGAATACACAGTAATAGTCAATCATAGTCGGTAATATTTGTCTCAACAAGAGATCGATTTTTAGATTGAGGTTGCTGCTTATCCATACATCCGTTTATTTATAGCAATAACTGTCAACTGATGTGTTCATACTGAGACCAAGTTATTAATTGTGTCTGGCAAAATTTATGACTCCAGACTGGGAATAAGAATATTTTGGGTTTAATACTAGAAATTAAAAAAATGCATAATTGATGATGGGAATTAAAACAATAATAACTAAAATTTACAATTTTACAGGACGTAGATTTAAATACATAAGTTTCCGAAATTAATCTCCTAGAACACTGATTCCGTAATACCAAAATCCTGGGTTTAGGTAAGAGGTAGAGTGTGGTCACGAAGAGGCAGGGGAGCAAGGAGCAGGGAGCAAGAGAGAAACCCCATATATAAATATAGAGAGCAGTGCGGGCTTGGGGTCTCCCCATACTCCCCACTCTTGCAGAACCAAAGAAATCTGACTGGGGCTAAAAATATCATTAAAAATACATACGACAAGAGACAAAAATTATACAATTTTTTCCTGAAATAGACAATTAAATAGGATTGCTAATTTCTCTAGTTTTTTTGACTACATATGATAAACGATGATTTTTTGGATTTAATTTTCACCGTTGGTGAATCTAAGTAATTTTCAGGAGTCAGAATACCTGTTGAAGGATACTGACTCCTGTGACCTATGCATAAAGTTAGTCATGGTTGAGGATGATATTTTAAATTCACATCGAATGCGAATTATGGCTCATCACTCAGTGGTTATTTAGTTTACCCATTTCCTTGACTAAGAATCATGATGTTCTGGATTATTTACCAAATTCTCATGGGATGGGGGTATTGCGGTACCCACGGATTTAATTGCTACAGGTGTAGTTTGGGAAGTTTCTAACACTAATTTATCTTGGTTAAAGTTCTCTTCTTCTGCTTGTGGTAAAACAACCCTCAACAATGGAGGAGCAATAAAAGTAGTCAGAATCACCATCATAATAATTGCGGCTTCCAATGGCTTAGAGAGTACGCCGGTGCTAGAACCGATACCTAAAAATACCAATCCCACTTCCCCACGAGGAATCATACCCACACCAATTGCTAAACGGTTAATTTGGGGTTGACCAAAAACGCTAAAGCCTGTAATGACTTTACCAATGATTGCCACCAAAATCAGGAAAATTGCCATAATTAAACCCTCACGATTACTGGGAATCGTTGGATTTAAAACCCCTAAATCAGTTTGTGCGCCCACAGTCACAAAGAAAATGGGTACTAGCATATCCGCAATGGGGATAATTTGCCTTTGCAGTTCCTTACGTTTGTCAGTTTCTTCTAGGACTAAGCCTGCTGCAAAAGCCCCCAAAATAGCTTCTAGATGAATTACGTCAGCCAAATATGCCATGACGAAGGCAAAGATGAAAGCTGGAATTACCAATTCACCGCGAGTTTTCAACCGCTCAACGATTACGACAAAAGATTTATTAAATATATTACCAAGAGCGATCGCACCTAGGAGAAAACTAGTGGCACTGATAATTAAATAGACGACGTTACTTACATCCACAGCCCCATCTTTAGCAAGACTAGCCACCACAGCCAAAACGATAATTCCCAGCACATCATCAATGACAGCCGCACCAAGAATTATCTGTCCTTCCTTGGTATTCAGGGCACCTAACTCAGACAAGACTTTGGAAGTAATACCAATACTAGTTGCAGTGAGAGCCGCACCTGCAAAAATAGCGGGAACTGCAGGCACACCAAATACAGTCATTAAACCTACAGTACCGGCGGTGAAAGGTACTACAACCCCCACTATAGCCACTACTACCGCTTGTAAACCCACAGCCATGAGGTCTTTTAAGTTAGACTCCAAACCAATTTCAAACAGGAGGATAATTACTCCCAACTCTGCTAAAACCGAAATTACTTCTGATTGGGATACAAATACGGCATTTGCCCCATCTGGAGTTAAACCGGCGGTGGTTTCTAAGAAGCTAATAATCACAGAACTAGAAGCATCTGCTCCTCCTTCCGGGAAAACTAATAGATGTAGGCAAGATACACCCACCAATACACCACCCACCAACTCGCCTAATACTGGTGGTAAACCTACGCGATTGGACAATTCGCCACCAATTTTACTGGCGAAGTATATTACTACTAAACTTAGTAGTACTCCTGCTACTACCAGGGAACTGTCTGCTGTTTCTGTTGCAGTTGCCAACAGAGGGAATGAGAAGGGTGTGAGATTTAACTGCATTGCTTAATATAATTTTAGAAAATCTTTCTCCTTCTTAATGTACAAGGTTGTTAAAGTTGACTGCTCCCCAGCCTAAAGGT
>NZ_FYBH01000393.1 GCF_900185595.1 Calothrix rhizosoleniae SC01 | reverse complement strand
TTTACCCAACTAGTGTGTCTCTGAAAGATTTGGCGACATTCACTTGTAGAGATATCCCAGAGTTTGACACTGGTATTACTACTGCCACTGGCAAGGGTTATTCCATCAGGACTGAATGCTACTGAAGTTACCCAAACGGCATATCCCTGAAAGGTTTGGCGACATTCACCTGTAGAGATATCCCAGAGTTTGACACTGGCATCACTACTGGCACTGGCAAGGGTTGTACCATTAGGACTGAATGCTACTGAGTATACCCAACTAGTGTGTCCTTGCAATGTTTGCTGGCATTCACCCGTAGATATATTCCAGAGTTTGACACTGGCATCACGACTGCTACTGGCAAGGGTTGTACTATCAGGACTAAATGCTACTGAATGTATCCTGCTAGTGTGTCCCTGCAATGTTTGCTGGCATTCACCTGTAGATATATTCCAGAGTTTGATACTGGCATCACGACTGCTGCTGGCAAGGGTTGTACTATCAGGACTGAATGCTACTGAAGTTACCCAATTAATGTGTCCCTGTAAGGTTTGCTGGCATTTACCTGTGGACACATCCCAAAGTTTGATACTGGTATCGCCACTGCCACTAGCAAGGATTGTACCATCAGGGCTGAATGCTATTGAATTGACTACTCTGGCGTGTCCCTGCAAGGTTTGCTGGCATTCACCTGTATAGATATTCCAGAGTTTGATACTGGCATCACCACTACAGCTGGCAAGGATTTTACCATTAGGACTGAATGCTACTAAACGTACTTCTCTGGCGTGTCCCTGCAAGGTTCGCTGGCATTCATCTGTAGAGATACTCCAGAGTTTGATGCTAGCATCACCACTACAGCTGGCAAGGATTGTTCCATGAGGACTGAATGCCACCGAACGTACTTCACCGAGATGTCCTTTACAGACCAAAAGTTCTCTAGTACTTGCAACTTCCCACACACGAACAATGCCATTATGATCGCCCGTAGCCAAAAGTTTGCCATCTGGGCTAAATGCTACTGACAAAACGTGACCCAAGACTTTAGTAAAAACACAATCAGCCAAATTCGCCCCAGCAAAATTCACATCCCACAAACTCGCACCACTAAAATCCGCTCCCTTAATCACTGCACCACTAAAATTTCTTCTCTCCAACGCACCCTTATCCACCTGCACTGCCAACGTCGCCGCATTTCCTCCCACATAACCCACTTCATCATTACTTCTCCCCCGCGTAACCTCGATCGCATCCACAAGAAATTGGCATTCACCCACCATCCCCAACATCAAATCCATCACTGCTTTCGTCAGTGGCGCTTTGCCAAAACTCTCCCGCAACACCTCCAGTGACTCACTTACAAAACCCTTCAGAGGTGCAATGGGGAAAATCTCCCCAGCCGTATCTACTTGTTTCCTAAAATAAACAGACCAAGTATAGTCCTGAGACGCAGCACTGGTATCCAAACAAGATTGTGCCCGTGCCAACTCCGTAAAATCATCAGCCAACACTCCCAACTCCGCTGCAAATTTATACGCCACAAAAAACTCCAACAGTGACCTATGGGCGGGAGTATAATCACCATCGGCATTACGAATCAGCATAGTCTGCCCCATCATGTCATAATGCCAGTGGTCTAAATCCTTCTCCTCTTGCACCACAGAACCAAACAACCGGCGAATCCTATCCGGAAATAGCCGATAATTAATACTCATCTGGTCAGTTGACAGCATCTCCCAAGACAACTCACACAAAAAGTACAGCTTATCTGTCAAGGAAGTAAAGGTACGTTCCGCTTTAATATCCCGTTCCATTTTCCGCCGCACTGCATACAGATAAACCCGTGACATATCCACCAGCTTACCCGCTTCAATTTCTGGCAAAGCTTCCAAAATTAAATCAGTCATCACCGGACGGCGGGCTAAGTCCAACAACTGTGGATTGCCCATCACCTTCTCAACTGTGGTATGTTCAGCTTGGAATGATAAAACCTGCCGAATTTGTTCGTCGTTAAATTTCTCCAGTTGCAGCACTTCAAACTGGGGTGTTTCTCCCGTCAAGTTAGCGGTAGATGCCTGTAACTCTGCATTCAATAAAGCTTGTCTTTCCTTAGCTTCGGGGAAATGCTCCGTGCGACAAGTTAAAATTACCTTAGCTCCAGGAACCACTACCTTCGCCAGTTCCCAAAAATTATTTATCATCTCTTGACGGTTAACCCGCGCCGCCATTTCATCAAAACCATCAAAAATCAGCAACAGTTTCCCCATGCGGTTGAGTTGTTCAAAAGCCGAATATCCGGGTATGGGAATTTCATATTGACGAAAGAAAAACTCAGAAAACAGAGATTCCACACTTACCGCCTTAGCATAGTCCCGCAACGGAATCACCAAAGGTAAACGGGGAAGTTGAACACCACGTTTTTGGGCATCCCGATAACGTTGCAGTGCAACCCAAGCATAATTGAGGGCAAACCAAGTTTTACCCGTACCAAATTCCCCTAAAACCGAAATATGCTCTTTGGCAGGATCATCTAACCAACGGTCGATATAACCCTCAATCCAACCGTCTTCTTCACCGTAATGACTGACTGCTATTTGCTGCTTGGTGACTGGATCTATCTCTTCCTTAGTACAGGCAAGGGGCACATACTTGGTATCAATTTTACAACGTTTTATTTTTGCTTCTAGCCAGTCGAGATAGCCGCTAAAATCAGCATCCTGAACTAGAAGCTCATCAAAGGTATAGCAGCCCAGGAAATCATTTTCCTCCTTCTCAACTTCATTACGTGCTGCACGTGCAATACGGCGAGCAGTTACCAGCCATCCTTCATCTGTGCGTTGTTGTTTCACAGACTGGCGCAAAGCCATTACATCCCCCAGTCCCGCCTCCCCTGCAATTCCCCGCACAAGAATTCTGTCATAGCGATTGCGTCGTACTGGAATATTAATAATCCACTCAAAAAAGTTTTCTGACCAAACTTCATATGGCTCAAAGCGGTAGCCCAAGGTTTCAAACCAGCCGCGCATTTGCTGGGCAAGAGCAATAGCATCACATTGATTTTTGCTGGATATTTTAGCTTCTGGTAATGCAGGGTAATCCTGCGTCGCCAGTCGTGCCATTTCTGTACGAATCCCTTCTAGGGTAGGCAACCTGTCCAGATTTTCTTGAATCGTGACAATCGTTGTGTGTAGAGAAGCAATTTGCTGATTCATCAGTGTATTTTCGGGGTTACGAGTGCGTTTAGCAACTTCTGAAAACACAATGTAAAACGCCACAATTTCTCGCTTGATGCCAATTCCCAAACTTTTAACTTCGTCTCCCAAAGCATAAGCCTGGACAAAATCATCAACCTCGGAAAGCAAAATTGAGGGGTTGTTATGGTCAAATGCTTGGCGGAATGCCCTTTTGATTTCTTCTTGCTGGAACAGTTGCAGGAATGATTTTGGTTTGCTAACGCCGTATTCTACCAAGGCATAGGCATAAACACCACTGAAATCAGCCGGTGGATGGTCAGGTTCGAGGTTAAATTGCTTTAATAATTTGATGACAGTTTCATTACGCTGAAACTTGTCCTTGACAATGGGACTGGCAATACCAGCGATCGCTTCAATTAGTTTGCCAAAGGTAGTTGGTAACACAGGGCTATATACTAAGGGCGAATTATAAGGGACTTTCAATTTTTAAAGTATCCCATTTTTGCTTGTGGGATGGGCTTCTAGCCCATTCATATCAGCGATTAGGCAGGAATGCTTACCCCACAATGAGATAATTTTTTTTGGTGTTTCCTAACCTGTAATTATCCCTTATATTAGCGTATTATTTCACACAAATGACATTAGAGATAATGGAGGGGGAGCGAAAGCAAATCATTGTGCAATAACACAGATATTTCAGATTCCATCTGTTTGTTTGAGCAAGAATATTAAAGTATTAGAAAAATTAATTTTTAGCAACAATAAAAATGTGAGAATTGAAACAGAATAAATTTAAAATTTGATGAAAAGAAGAGACTTTTTAAACCTAGTGGCAGCATCTGCAGGAAGTACTTATGCAGCAATGGTAGCTTTAGATTTAATCGCTAAACCTGTTGCTGGGAAAACTACCCTGAATTTAAAACCCATTTCTGAAACGAAAAAGGTGATTATTTTGGGTGCAGGAATGGCAGGTTTATGTGCGGTGTATGAATTAGAAAAAGCCGGTTACGAGTGCGTAATTATAGAAGCAGAAAATAGAGTCGGTGGTAGATGCTTTACTGCAAGAAAAGGAACAGAAATAACAGAAGTTGATGGACAAAAACAAATTGCTAATTTTGATGAAGGTTTATATTTTAATCCTGGTGCAACTCGAATTGCCCAACATCATGTTACTATAGACTATTGCCAAGAATTAGGGGTAGCACTTGAGCCTTTTAATCATGTGAATGAAGCAGCTTACTATTATCAAGAAAATGTCGGTAAGCTATCCTCTCAGAAAATTAGAATGAGGGCAATCAAACAGGATTTTGCGGGCTATAAAAATGAATTATTGGCAAAAGCAATTAATCAAGATGCTCTAGATGTAGAGTTAAGTAAAGAAGATCAAGAAAAATTAGTAGAATTTTTACGTTTAGAAGGAAATCTGGCTCCTGATTTGTTTTATAAAGGTTCCCGCAATCGGGGTTATAAGAGTTTACCTAGAGCGGGTTTAGAAGCAGGAGTGATTGATTCTCCCTTTGATTTAGCTGATCTGATCCAATATGGATTTGTGAGGTATCTACGTAATGACAGCACTTTTAATCATCAAATTAGTCTGTTGCAAATTGTTGGTGGTTATGACAATTTAGCTAAGGCTTTCGTTGATAAAATCAAAGGAAAAATTCTGCTCAAATCTCCTGTGAAAGAAATTCGCAAAACTGACACCGGAGTTAAGATTATCTATAGAGATGTAAATCAAGAAACTAAATCTATCATTGGTGACTTTTGTATTTGTACCATTCCCTTGCCTGTTTTGAAAGATATTCCTGGGGATTTTTCCAAAGTAATGCAAAAAGCGATCGCAGCTGTTCCTTATATGGCAACAACTAAGGTCGGATTACAGTTTAAAAGACGATTTTGGGAAGAAGATGAGCGCATTTTTGGCGGTATTTCCTATACAAATCAAAATATCACCCAAATTTTTTATCCATCTACTGATTTCTTCTCTGCAAAAGGAATTTTGGTAGGAGCTTATAATTATCAAAAAGATGCAGAATATTTTGGTAATTTGTCTTTAGCAAAAAGACAAAAATTAGTCTTAGAACAAGGAAGCAAAATTCATCCTCAATATTTAGCAGAGTTTGAGCATGGATTTTATTGTCCTTGGCAAAAAATGCCTTATAATTTGGGTGGTTGGGGTATGTATACTCAAGAAATGAGAAAAACTGTTTATCCCCAATTAAATCAACCTGATGATGCTATTTATTTAGCAGGAGAGCATTTAAGTTATTATCCAGGATGGACAACTGGGGCTTTAGAATCTAGTCGTCACGTAGTTGCTCAAATTAATCAAAAAGTTCATTCTTCAGCTTAAATAGGGCTTGCTGAAAAAGTCTTTTGGTGGGAATAGGGAGTAGGGAGTGGGGAGTAATTCGGTGCCTCTTTATTTCTATTCTTTTTGCCAAAAAAAATAACAGATGCAAGGATTTTAAACCTAAAATCCTAATTCCCTTGCACGCCCCTCCTCAGTAAAATAACCTGAGTTCGGGATAAGCTCAAACCCTGATTATATCGTTACCTGATTTTGGTCTTCATAAACGTGTTTGCGTTGTTTCAGGCATT
>NZ_FYBH01000205.1 GCF_900185595.1 Calothrix rhizosoleniae SC01 | reverse complement strand
AACCTACTTAAATTTTGGGTGGGATGTCTAGCTAAGTATCCAAAAAATCATTCCCCACACTTTTTTCGCTCACCCTGTGGGGACTGTGGGGTAAATCCCACCGTATCGGGTTTCATCCCCTGTCTAAAGAACAAAATACGCAACTGTGTTGCTCTTTTTCAGAGGCTTTCACCCTCTCGCTATACTTCTGGTAATTTTGCCTTGTTCAGTGCTTCATCGCGCCATAGTCACCAATCAATGGGGTTTTGTGTTTGCGGAGATATAAGCTTTGCGACTGGAAAGGCGGTTAGTCATGGGGCAAAATGCAGGTATAGGGCTATGGACAAGTCAAAATATTTCCTGCGGAAATGCTGGGCGAACCAAAGTTAAAGTTTCGGCAGTTTTTTCACCTATTCTTCGCTTAGTCTACCTTGTTAAAAGTATTTGCGCTTCCCTTGGTCACCAGAATATACTCAGCCTTCTGTCTTGTAATATAACTGCTACATCTCCATCGTCGATCCAGCAAATATCTGTTTTATTATATAGATTTCAATCAAAATATTGATTAAAAAAACTGGCAATAGATGGCATACTTCTTGATGATGATGTCGCCTGCAAACGCATTCTCGTTGGTGGTGTAATTAGAGTTAAAAATTGCAACAAAAAAGTTATAATCGCCGCATGTATCATTTTTTCCATCATAGCAGGTTCTTTATTATGGGGGGATAACATTGAGTGTGGAATTAGCTTGGCATGAATTAATTGCATATTTATTAGTTTACTCACTCTGGTATTTTCAATCCGTAAAAAAAGAAAAAAAGGGAGCCTAATTTACATAATTCGATAGAAAAAATTATGTTAAAAGTAGTAATTTTTAAACTGCAATTGAAAATGAAAAATTCAGATCATTAAATTTTTACTTGTGGAAATCCTCAAATTTTAAGTTACACCAACACGGATGTAAGGAGATTTTTACCAGATTATGATTGTGCGAATAAACCAATCAGCCTCTGGAATCGATAAAATGTATGTAAAATAACTTTAAGCAGGCGGTATGATTCCTATAGTCATTGAACAATCTGGTCGAGGCGAACGTGCTTTTGATATCTATTCACGACTGCTACGCGAACGCATTATCTTTTTGGGACAACCAATTGATAGTACAGTCGCCAATTTAATCGTTGCCCAATTACTATACTTAGACGCTGAAGACTCGGAGAAAGACATATACATGTACATTAATTCTCCTGGTGGTTCAGTGACTGCTGGTATGGGCTTATTTGATACCATGAAGCAGATTCGTCCGGATGTCTGTACAATTTGTACTGGATTAGCAGCTAGTATGGGAGCATTTCTCCTGAGTGCGGGTACTAAAGGTAAGCGCATGAGTTTACCCCATTCCCGAATCATGATTCATCAACCTCTGGGAGGTGCCCAAGGACAAGCTACTGATATTGAAATTCAAGCCAGAGAGATTTTATATCACAAAAAACGCTTGAACCAATATTTAGCCGAACACACTGGACAACCAATAGAGCGCATTAACGATGACACAGAAAGAGATTTCTTTATGTCATCAGAAGAAGCTAAGGAATATGGCTTAATTGACCAAGTAATTAACCGCCATGCTTCTGGCAGTCGTCCTATGGCTGTAGTCTAGTTGTGACTGCTCCCCTCCTGCCTGAAGGCGAGGGGATTCTAAAAAGATTCTATGGGACGGGTTAAAACCGCGTCCTGTAGCTTCTGATTAGCTGTCACCCAGATATAAATCCGGGTGGGGTGAGTCAAAGCACCCCTACACACTCACTTGTACTGGCATCAAGCCATACAGATTGTGCTTACTTTTTTCGCTTTCTGGAGGTTCTATCACTATGCCAGAATGGTACACTCCCTGTCCTGCCATTACTTGCAGTGATGTAGTCATACTGCCGTTACATGTAGTAACCGTTGTTTCCTATATGCAGGGATTTCTCCGTACTAGGACAGTTCTGCATGTAGATGAACGCCTTACTCACATTTTTAATTTTACTATATAAACCGTGGGATTTACCCCACGGTATCGGGTTTGATCCCCTGTCTAAAGAACAAAATACGCAACTGTGTTGCTATTTCTGGTTGGCTTTCACCCTCTTGTTATATTTCTGGTAATCTAATATGGGTCATGAGTGATTAGGTTTTTTCATCAAATCCAATCACTCATGATGATTGATAGCAAACTCTTCTCATCTTCCCAATTCATGAAATCAAAATCCTGCTAAAGGATCTATGTCACTTAAAATATCTATGGGTGTAGGTTGAGATTCCAGATATTGTAGGAAATCTTTGAGTTCTTCCTCTGAGAGTAAATGGCGCGATCGCTTATTATAAGTTCTAATTAAGTAATCTCTGCCTTGTTCCATTGTCCAGTTCAAGCGTTGCATTTCCACGCTAATTTTGGCAATATTATCGGATTGATCGATAATAGGTTCGCTTTTTTTCTTTTTCTTAGTTGTTTTTTGAGTACTACTATCTGGGGATTTACTAGAACTACGTTGAGGGAAAGGTTTAATATTAGTATTAGTAGCAGAGATATCCATATCTGCTACAGGTTGATTTTCAATTTCTTGAGTTGATGTTTCCCTCACTGTTTCTAAGGATACTGGTATTTGTAACTCCAAATTGTGAGCTTGATTCGCTGCTATTTCTGGGGTTTGGGTATCATCTGGAAAAGATAAATCTGTTGCCGGAGCTGGAGAAATATGAGTTTCTATATGTGCGACATTAGATTTTTGTGGAGTTTCTATTTGCCCTGCGGAGGAACTGCTAGTAGGAATAGAGACAGCATTTTTTGCTGTTGATTCCCCAGCATCTGGCGATGCAGCCGGGATTCCCAACACCATTAAAGCCCGATCTCTTGCCCTATCTTCAGCCTCTTCCACAGTTGTGGCTGCTGCCATGCCCGTAGAACGGATAACGCCTTCTAATTGTACAGTCGCCCGAACAATATATTGTCCGTGATCGATTTTTACTAATTCTGCAATCAGACAACCTGAGGGATACAAGCTCTGGAATTGAGCCAAAATCATTATGACCACCAATATTAATAAATTTACATGATTAGCCTCAAATATGGCTAACAAGTTTCTTGCAGGAATAGGTTTATCTCTAGATTACACCTAGCATTATTTCATCAAGACAGTACTTGTCTGCTTATATTATGATTCAGGATGGTGGATAGGTGAATCTGCAATTTACTGGGAGCAGTCTTGTGAGTTAGCTCATTGTTGTCCCAACAGAAACAGGACTAACATTTCCGGAGCATCTCCGGAGGGGATCGCCGCAGGGTATTAGTTGCATACACCAAAAAGTCAAGGCGATGTGTTAATAACATAATGCAGACTAAACTATTTAAGGATTGGATTGTATTTTATCCAGCTTCCTGAGAAAATTTTAGCCATAAGGAGTGAATTATATCAATTTAATAATTTTAATTGACTAGATGTAGCATATGTGGACAGGGATCTATGACTTGACTACTTAACAAAGGCTTACATCGCTCACTCTCAATGCTATACTAAATACCCAACCCCATATCCAGAAAATAGTTCTGGGAGTATGCTCTAAATCTACAATAATGAAGATAAGGTTCGTCCTCACTACCTGTGACACTGTTGACCGAATTGTTACCGATTCTACATCTAGAGTAATGAAGTTGGTCGGCAGTTCCTCTTAGTCCTATATCAAAGTTGAATGGAGTGAAATTACTTGATGAGCTAGACATTTTTACACTTGTGACTTTTCTCAACAAAGTTTTTGAGTCTGGTTGAGAGTTATTTTCAAAAAACTTCCCAGAATAGTTGCGCGATAGTCCAGTCAAGACAAATAGTTATATAGCCACTTTCTGGATTGCATGAGAAAATGAGCTGGCTCCCAAGAATCCCTCTATCCCTACTTTGCAACGACTATGTAGTGAGAGTTTTGTAGACGTAAAGCAACTAACTCAATTACCCTTCAGGGTAAAGTTGCCTTTGCTGTCAATTTACTCTTACATCCCTAAAGACTGAAATTCCGGAAGTCCCACCTCAGGGCAAACAATTTCCGACTTATGGCTTTAAGGTTGTAGGGGTATATAGCAAAGAACCATATTCAAAAAAACGACGTTTTGATCAAAGGTCGGTTCACTGCATGGAATTTTCAATCGCTACACTTCTTGCCAATTTCACTGATGATAAATTGGTGGCTCGTAAACTTTTAGAAAAGAAACTTGGTTGCGAAGATGAAATAAATTTACGAAAACTGCAAATTTCCCTAGAAGTGCTGGAGCAAATCGGCCTCTTATCCAAGGAAAGGGGAAAATTTCGGCGAATACCAGAAGAAGAGTTAATTGAAGCCAAATTACGTTGCTCCAGTAAAGGCTTTTGTTTTGCCATTCAAGATATAGAAGGAGCAGAAGATATTTATATCCGTGAGAGTCATCTGAGTAATGCTTGGAATGGCGATCGCGTGTTAGTAAAAGTGTTAAAGGAAGGTAGCCGTCGCCGCTCTCCCGAAGGGGAAGTCAAACTGATTTTAGAACGCTCCAACCACACTTTGTTGGCTCGGATTAAGCAAGTGGAAGGTGGATATCGCGCCGTTCCCTTGGACGATCGCTTATTATTTGAGTTAAAAATCCAAGAAAATGGGATTGTTTTGGATGATGCCATTGACCATCTCGCCCATGTGGAAGTTCTCCGTTATCCTTTAGCTCAGTATCCCCCTATTGGTAGGGTAGTACAAATCCTCGGTAGTGATGCTGAAGCGGCTGCGGATATAGATTTAGTTACCTGCAAACACGATTTATCTAGGAATTTTGCCGATGCAGTGGAAGCCACAGCTTCTAAGCTAGCCAAAAAGCTGCTCAAAGCAGACCTCAAAAATCGCTTGGATTTGCGTAACCTATTTACTTTTAGCATTACTAGAACCCATAACGATACCAATGTGGTAGAAAATGCTTGGACTTGGCAGGAAGCTGACGATGGACAATGGCTATTGGCTTGTCATATTGCTGATGTTTCCCACTACGTACAACCAGATGAAATCCTAGATAGGGAAGCTATCAAACGTGGACGTTCGGTCTACTTGGGAGAATTGGTACTGCCCATGTTACCTGATGGGGTGGCAGAACGTTGTTCTTTAGTGCCAAAAAGCGATCGCTTAGCCATTTCCTTGTTGATTAACATTGATTCCAGTTCCCATGAAATCATGGGTTGGGAAATTCAACCCACTGTGATTAAGATAGATAAATCGATTAGTGAAGCAGATGTAGAGGCTGCTTTTCAGGGCAAAACCACAAAAGCCACCAAAAGTTCCTCTGAATTGCTGGAAATACTCCAACAAGTCCAAGTTTTTGGTAAATCTTTAACCAAGCAACGCCTCAATCGCGGCAGTTTACAACTCAACCTCCCACCGAACCAAAACCCCTACTATGATGAAGGAATTTTTGGCTGTGTGATCGAGCATGATTCACCTGTACGCTCATTAATTACAGAGCTAGTGCTACTAGTAAATCAACTGATTGGCAGCCAATTCAATGCCTTAGGAGTTCCTGCAATTTGGAGGGTGCAAGGAGTTCCCGATCCCGAAGATGTGCAAGAAATGCTGAAATTGGCAATTAATTTAGGGGTGGATCTGACATTAGATCCAGATATTGATATTCAACCCTTAGATTATCAACACTTAACCAAAGTATTTGCAGAATCTGCATCGGAACAAGTCTTAACCTACCTTTTGCAAGATACCCTCAAGCCTTCCACATACAGCACCAACAAAAGCTCTCACTTTGGACTAGCAATACCAGAAGGTTATATTCACTTTACGGCTCCCTTGCGGCGCTACTCCGATTTATTAATGCAAAGGGTATTACATACCATCTTAGAAAACGGACGCGATCGCCGCAATACTAGAGTTAAAGAACGAGTCAAATTGCTCGCCTCATCCTGTCACGGTGAAATTAACTGGAATGTCCTAGCACCAGAATTACAGCAAGAGTTGCAGAGTGATTTAAATAGGGTGATTACCCAAATCAATGACCGAGAAAAAGAAGTTCAAGAAGCAGAAGCTGATTTAGCTGGACTGCAAAGAGCATCGTTGATGAAACAACGCATAGGTGAAGTGTTCAACGGTGTAATTACTGGGGTTCAATCCTATGGCTTCTTCGTGGAAATTGAAGTCCCTCCCCAGGAATTGGAAACTGGCACTACCATCCCTTTAAGGGTAGAAGGATTAGTCCATGTCAGCTCCCTCAAAGATGATTGGTATGAATACCGTGCCAGACAACAAGCATTATTTGGACGCAAAAATCGTGCTTCCTATCGATTAGGTGATTGTGTGGCTGTGCAAGTTAAAAGTGTAGACTACTACCGCCAACAAATTGATTTGGTGACTGTGGGTAGTGATGGTATTGCCATTGATAAAGATGATGACGATGATGATTCAGATACTTACTTTCCCGACGATATGGATTCTGATCAAATAGAATCCTATATCGAAGATGAATAAACAATGAATATATAATGGGGAATTATTGAGGAATTAGGAGTTAGGAGTGAGGAGTTAATTTGCAAAAAATAACCCAGAACCAATAACAAATAACCGAAAAAATTCCCCTGCATTCATTTTGTAAATTTCCTCCAACCTATTGAATAAATTAAGTGTTAAATCATCATAAACCCCTAATTTTAGGAGTATCAGGTGCATCTGGTTTGATTTATGCGGTGCGCGCTCTCAAGTTTCTCTTAGCAGCAGATCATGAAATTGAATTAGTCGCTTCCAAAGCAACCCATATAGTTTGGCAAGCCGAACAAAATATACGTATGCCTCCAGAACCAACTCAACAAGAGCAATTTTGGCGGGAGCAAGCCGGTGTGGAAACCGCAGGTAAGTTACACTGTCACCCTTGGGGAGATGTAGGTGCCAACATTGCTAGTGGATCTTTTCGTTGTTCGGGGATGATAGTGATGCCATGCAGTATGAGTACTGTAGCCAAACTAGCTAATGGTTTAAGTTCGGATTTATTGGAAAGAGCCGCAGATGTGCAAATTAAGGAAGGTAGAAAACTAGTTCTTGTACCTCGGGAAACTCCTTTCAGTCTCATTCACCTACGAAACTTAACTACCTTGGCAGAAGCAGGGGTGCGAATAGTCCCAGCAATTCCTGCTTGGTACCACAACCCTCAAACTATTGAAGATTTAGTTGATTTTATTGTTGCTCGGACTTTAGATCAACTCGATATTGACTGTGTACCAATTAAACGTTGGCAAGGTAGATAATCATAAATAGGGGACAAGGGGACAAACTTCACCTCATGACTCAGGTTAACCAGTAATTGCTTACTCCACTAGAAAAAATGGCATACTTTAAAAGTTATAAGTCCTTAAATTGTCCACTTTATGTATTAAGTTATGGTTATTGAATTTTCCTCCTGCTCCTCTGTTTCCTTGATCCCTACTCCCCAACTCCCTCAACTTCTCTAATTCTATGACTGCAAGCCGTTTAATTTTATTATTGGCAGTAATAGTAATCCTGGCAATTTTGTTAGTACAAAATTGGTCACCAGCCTTATCCCTAGTATTTTTGGGGATGAAGACTCAACCTTTGCCCTTAGCAATATGGATAATCCTTAGCATCACCACTGGTGCTTTGACATCTTGGTTGATTGCCACTTTACATCAATTATCCAATTCTTTGGGTAGTCAAAGGCAACCAACTCCTTCCCGCCGTAATTACAGAGCGCCACGGGTACAGCAGGATCAGAGACAAGAAGCTACATTTAATCATGCTAGTGTTCCCAAAACTCCCAAAAAGCAAGACTCCAAAACTCAAGTTATCGAAGATGATTGGGATACAGATAGCAGTGAGGATTGGGACTTTGATGAATTAGCAGACAATCAAAGTACACAAGAAATTTCTCAAAACCAGTCTCGAAAAGATGCCCGTGACTACAAATCTCCACAACAACCCAGGCAATCTGCTAATACTAGTCAATCTAATTCCGTTTATTCTTATAATTCCCGCGAGCCAAAAAATACTGGAGTGGGGAAAACAGAATCTGTTTATGATGCAGACTATCGAGTGATCATTCCGCCTTATAAAACATCCCCAAAAAATCAACAAGTCGATGATGATGACTGGGAGGATTTTTTTGATGACGATGACTTTGGTGATGACGAACCCTTACGGCGTTAAATTATCTTGACGGTACCTGGCATTGTTCCCTAGACTCCTGCCTCACTTTACCCGTCATTGCCGCTTCCTGCAGGCTCATAAAAGCGTTAAAGTCTTCTAAGTCATAATGCCTAGTTAACAGTTGTCGTAGTTGATTTTCTGCTTCTAAGGTTAAATACCCAGTTGCTAAAGCACTATGCACAACATCACGAATCCGAATCATGATTAACACCTCACTCACACATTATTTATTCGAGATTATTGAAATCAGGTATGCATTCACCTTGGTTATTTGGTCATGATTTTGCAAGCCTAATTTCCGCTTCCTTTCGTGAGTCCCGTTTCATACCTTATTACTCACAATCAGTTCATCATTACCTGAATCGATTAGCTACCTTCAATCTATCTACTAGTCAAATTAGTTACCCAAAAAACAATAAAACACACTAGCATTTCACATGATGACAAAGTTTTGGGTTGATTAATATGAATCTGTATGCCCATGATAATTTTATTTTTTGAGAGAGTTTTAACCACTCATGGTGACCCTCAGAACTTAAATAAAGTTTCATCAAATATTTGTTAAAGTTCTAATAAACTTAAAAATACATGAAAACTAGTTGATAAGTCACCTAACAAAAGTTAGTAAATTCGTTATAAATTTACAGGTGCTTTATTCTACCTTTAAAAAATAATTGTTAATATGTTGTTTTAGGTACTTGGATATACGTAAGTAAGAATAATGGTATCTAGTTCAAATATAGAAGAAGAATTTGT
>NZ_FYBH01000077.1 GCF_900185595.1 Calothrix rhizosoleniae SC01 | reverse complement strand
TCTATTTTTTGTTCATTTCTACCCTTGTCTAGAATCAATTCAGTAATTTCTGTTTCAATTGTATCTAAACGCTTTTGTAAACTACTAATCTCTTCATTCGGATCTTGACGTAACCTCTCTTGAATTAAATCTAACTCTGATTCTATTTGAGAGATAGTTTGTCTTAAATGATTAATTTTTATCTGCTCACTATCGACTTCTTCCCAAAATTCTTCTACTTGTTTATCAATCTCATCTACTTGTGTGCTCATACGGATAGCTGTTTCTTCTACCGCGGAAGAGCCTACTTTATCTAAAAATTTACTGACATGCTCATAGGAATGGCTACCCAAATGCAGTTGAACGCCACAAATACAGCGTTGGGATTTGAGTAAATTATGAATAAATTCCTTAGAAACACCAGAATTTAATTCACCCTTCTGCTTTAACTTATCAATTATTTGCCGATATTGAGCTATTTTATCTGACAGGAATATTGTATAACCCCGAGTAGAAATAATTTTCTTGAGTACTTGCTTATGTTTTTGTAATGCTGATTGATGAGATGCTTTCTGCTGTTCTAAATCTTGCTTTCTTTCTTGCAAATTCTTCGACTCATCAAGTTCCCGCAAGCGGTTACTCGTTTCCTGCTTAAATGTATATTGATATTCTAACTCTTGACTTATTTCCTGTTGTCGCTGATGAATATTTTCAATTTCTTTCTCAACTTTCCCTTGTTCTCTTAATAGCTTTTTAACTTCAGAGTCACCAATGGCTTTTAATTCATTCTCTAAGGTTTTCTTGGCTTCTTTCAAATGATTAATAGAACGGTTGATTACCTCCACACCTAAAAAAATCTTTGTTGCTTCTGCAATTTCTGCTTTCTTGTCAGAACGAACTATCTCTTCAATTCGCTCTCCATCAAAGAAAAAATATTGATGTAAGCTAGCAGGTAGAATTTGATTAATTATATCTTCTGGTTGCTGGGTAGGGAACTGCCAATTACCATCATCATTGGCAAATTGTAAATATAATTGAGTTTTCGTGACATCAATATCAGTCTCATTTTTATATACACGACATTCACGCTTGACTCGATAGCGAATACCGTCATGTTCCCAAGCAATTTCTACCCAACATTCTATAACTTGCCCAATTTGAGCTTCTGCTACAGCACGTTTATTGACTAACTGTTCTGCTGATGCAAATGCCGCACTAAATTTTTCATAAAGTACCCAAGTAAATGCATTTAACAGGCTAGTCTTTCCTGTACCATTATTCCCATAAATAATAGTAGTATTTTTCTCCTGCTCACTAGCTAATATTAATGCTGGAGTTTTGCCATAGAAAGAACGAAAATTACATAGTTTAATTGCAGTCAGCTTCATCGCACAACTTCTTTGATAATCCTGACAATATCATCATTTATATGGCTATTAACTCTCTTTTCTAGCCGATTTTTTTCTAATTTCCACACACGCTCAATAATTTCCTTCACCTCTGGCGATGCATTGGCAATTGGCTCATGAACATCATCTATATTCATTTTGCTTGGTGATTAAAAAACTCTGATTATACTGGTTATATTTTAACCACGATTATGGCTGCGATCGCATCCGTATATGTTCTGTTCTCTTTGCTTCTTTACAATAACTTTTATCCACAGATTTATTCCGTTTTATTTATTGCTAAATCGAAAATTTACTTAATATAAGTTAAGAAAAAATTTTTGTTTCAGGTTCGATTAATGTTATTCTAGATGTATAGACATTTTTCTTGATAATGGGGACATTTGCACTTTCAAAAAAATCACCAATGTTCCCATTATCTAACTAATACCATTCGTGGGAGAAAAATATTTACCCTAGTAATAAAAATTAAAAAAAATCGATAAATAACTTATACTAATTTGAAGAATGATTGTGACAGATGGAAATAAGGCAAAGCTTATTTAGTAACTCTTTCACAATCCAAAATCCAAAATCCAAAATCCAAAATTTTATTATATCCCCATCAAACCATAACGCCTTTGTAAATCAAGCAGCTTGATTCTTGCTTCACCAGAATTATCAGCTAAATCAGCAAACTCAACAAATCTTCGCAGCTCTTTCTTGAGCAAATTGCGTTCCACTTCTAAAGTATTTCGATCTAAATCAGGTGGTAAAACAATCATGTCAAAAATTGTTGCCCTTTCCTTACCAGGGTGAGGTCGTAAAACTCGTCCTCGTCGCTGAATAAACTGACGGGGATTGCCAGAACTTGCCAAAATTATCGCAGTTTGAATTGCAGGGATATCTACTCCTTCATCTAAACAGCGAATTGCAACTAAACCTTGTAATTCTCCACTTTCAAATTGACAGCGTAAAAATTCCCTTGTTTTTAAAGGAGTTTGGGCGG
>NZ_FYBH01000161.1 GCF_900185595.1 Calothrix rhizosoleniae SC01 | reverse complement strand
GGAATTAGCCCAATTTACTTTAGGTATTATTACAAACCTTTTGTCTAGTGTTATTTACGATAGTGTTAACCATAGCAAACTACAATATTTTCAGCGTTGGAAAATTGAAAAACGAGTTGAATATACAGTTGAATATGCAACGATGGAGATTGTTGAACCATTGTTGCAGTTTCTCACAAATGAAAAGGTTTCAGAAGATAAGCAGCGTCGCTTAATAGAGACGTGTGTTGAAGAATTACGCCCTTTGACTGAACAACCAGAGCAGTTGTTTCAAGGTTCTCTCAATGGACAAAAGATTTTTGAAGACCTGTATACCAACCGTGATTTACCAGAAGTGGTTATTGAGGATGGTTTGAAAGATGTCTATACCCTGTTGTGCCCTCGTATTGCAACATTGCTATGTAAAATACCTGCGGCTGTAAAAGATTGGGAAAGCGAAGCATGGTCAGAAAACTTTCGTCGATTTGATGAGATTACAACTCAATTACGTACACTTTTTAATAAAGTTGATGAATTGGCAGCATTACCTTCAAAAGAAGCAGATGGAACACTGACAATAGTGCGCCGAACACTTGCCCAGAAGCTCGGACTAGAATTAGATATCACAGGTCTAAGAGCAGATCGCCCACTTCATGGGAAATTTGACGACTTTTTTGTACATCCCCAAATAACAGAACAGATAAAAAGTAATGCGAACAAAAAGCAAGCAAAAGTAATAGGAGAAACTCAAGAAAGCTTCGAGCTATTTACCCAAAAGCACCATTGGGCAATTATAATTGGTCAACCTGGTGCTGGAAAATCTACTTGGGCAAAGTGGCTGCAAAGAGAAGCTTTGAGTAATAGGTGGACTGGTATTTGTGTGCGATTTGAGTTACGTCGTTTCTCTAATGAAGAACATTTGTTATCTTTGCATGAACTAATCCGAGAACCAGCAGGTCAACATTTAGCAGAAGACCTTACACCGAATCGTATCAGTGAATGGTTGAAAGCCAAGCAGGTTGTTTTTATTCTTGATGGTTTTGACGAAATTCGTCCTAGCAGGCGAGATCAAGTTTATGACTGGATTGTGGATTTGAGTTCAGCAGTCAGGAATTGCCCTTTTATTCTAACTTCTCGCCCTCTGACAACTGACCACTTGGAACGCCTAAGCAGTAGATGGCAAAGCTGGACCATAGAACCATTTGATGAACCTAGGATTATTGATTATATTCAGCGTTGGTATAAGTATACGCGGTTGCTACTAGAAAATAATCATCATGAAGTTGATGCTAAAGCCCTTGCTGAAAAGTGGCAACAAGATCCAACCATTAGCCCACTTACAAGTAATCCACTACTACTTTCAACTCTTTTAATGGTTCACCATCTCGATGGCAGTCTCCCTAGCGGACGCTCACAGCTTTACCAGAGATACGTGGAGGGGATGCTGGGGTTATGGGATACTCGTCGCAATGTATCAGCCACAACCATTCAACTTTCTCGGGAACAAAAACGGCAGATTATTAGAGGATTTGCTTTACAAATGTTTCTGCAAGAGCAGGATCAAATTGATGAATCTGAAGCATTAGAGTTAGTGCGAGGATTGCTCCAAAAAATAAATGTTTCCTTCTCAGCAGAAGATGTTCTGGCATTATTCCGAGAGCGTTCTGGACTTATCATTGGACCAGGAATCTATAGCTTTGTGCATAAGAGTGTTGCGGAATATTTAGTTGCAGATTCTATACTACAAGGAGATCAACGAGATAAATCCGGACGTAGAATAGACCGCTTTTGCTTGTTTGAGAATCGTGATGATGACAGATGGAATACGGTAATTTTTCTTTGGGCAGGACTTGCTCCAACGGCTGATGTAGAGGAGTTTCTCGATGAGTGTATTAAAGCAAATAAATGGGACTTAGCTTACGGTATTCTTGCCGATCAGTATGATAATGACAGATTCTCAGTTGAAATGCGTCGCAGATTTTTCTTGAAGATTATTAATGCAGATCAGCAGTTAGTTCCCTATCACAAAAATATTAGCTGGGGATATTCACATCCACAGAGAAAAGATAAAATTAGACTCCCAATTATAACATTTGACCTAAGAGGTATTGTTTTTTCAAATCCTTTGGGTTTCTATTCTATTTTAGAACGCGCTGTCAATGATGGTATTCTTACTTGGTCAGACAGTACTAATGCCAAAGGAAAAATCCGAGATATTCTATGGATGTGTTGCATTTCAAAAGTAACAAGTATAGATGAATGGAAAACTTGTTTGATGGCTCCATGTCCTGAAGATGATAAATCAATAGATTGGTTATATTGGGTCGCAGAATTTGTATTTTACAATCGTCTCATGTTAGAAGCAGGAGTCTCGCGTACTAAGCATCAAATAAAATCTGTAATAGAACTTGAGACCCTCATACAAGTCTACAAGGATGCTTGTCCTCATATTTGTGGCTTAGTGCCAATCGTACTGATGTCTATTACTTTAAAGCTAATTAATCCTATATTCCCTACAAAGCAAAAGCTAAATTATGAAAGCTTAGACAAGATCCTGAAACTTTTGCCTAATAGTAATGATGGTAAAATACTAACAGAATGGTTAGCTGGAACACGTGAATGGGTAAATCCTGCTATTGATAATAATACCGACCTTTTAAACGCTTTCACAGAAAAAATGGCTGAATTAGTGCAACAAAGTCTTATCAAACAAGACGCTGTTTATGAAAATGCCATAAACTTTGTTGAGGAGTTACGAAAACAACGAGAAGCTCTTGAATAAGTAGATAGGAAAGCGATCGCACCTACATCTCATGAGTGTTAAAGTTTGGTATAGGTTTTTGTAGTGCACAAAGTATTAATACTTGAGGAATGATCGCACTTACTCAATACAATATATAAATGCGATCGCAAAAGTTATATTACTAAATCTCACATCAACCCATCCAATCTCCCCAAAACCGCCATATCTTCCGCATCTAATTCCACCCTTGTACCGCTACGAATCAATTCGGCAAAATCCTCATTGGGAACCATAATTGTTAAGGTATACAACCTCCCCGCACCAGTATTTTCAATCACATGAGTACCCGTAGCCGGCACTAATAAACTATCCCCAGCTTTGATATTCATACTTTTACCATCACAAACCGCCCTTCCTTCCCCCTTAAGGACAAAAAACATTTCTAATGCCCACTGATGCCGGTTGGGAGGGGTTTTGCCGCCAACTTCAAAGATTTCCACACAACAAGTTAGGGAAGAATTAGCGATCGCTGGATCAAAAACAATCGCCAAGCGGTTAGTATCATGAGGGCTAATGCGGTAGGCTTGATAATCCTTGGGAGATTTGACGACGGGAATTACACAACTAGAGGCGTGCATTAGATATCTCCTTCTGCTGTTTCTGGTTGATTGAGGGCTGTGAAAATATCTTCAGAATCCGTAACAAAACCAAAGCACTGTTTAACGTTGTACATGGTGGCTTGCCAACAGTATTCTGGGGATGTGGTAGCATTACAATCTTTAACTAAAATACAGTCATAACCCAAAAAATTTGCATCTTGCAAGGTTACTAACACGCATTGATCCGCATTTACCCCAGCAAAGAATAAGGTGGTTTTGCCCAGGTTTCGCAAAATACTATCTAAGGGTGTATCCCAAAAGCCACTCATGCGATACTTATCCACACAAATATCTTTTGGTTCTTGCTCTAATTCATCCACAACCGCCGCAGCCCAGCTGTCTTTTATCAGTACCTGAGCGTCATTTTTTGGCAAGCGATCGCCTAAACCAACCCCATCCCCAGTAGAATTATAAACGTGGCGCAACCCCGCACTAATATTCAGTAAGTCGGGGCGATTCCCCCAATTTAACCAAATTACAGGTACGCCATGATCACGCAATACAGGTAATAATTTTTGCAAAGGCTCAATTGGCTGACGGGCGGGGGTAACATCCACACCGATATGTGCTAACCAACCGTCGGGATGACAGAAGTCATTTTGCATATCGATGACGAGGATGGCTGTTTTGGCTAAATCCAGTCGCAGAGTTTTCGTTTCTGTTGATAAAGTAACGGGTTGTGGATGAATGGGAGGACGAGTTATATCTGCAATAGTTTGATTAACTGCCCAAGCATTTGGTTCGATACCTAGTTTCCGGAGAGGTAAATTCATAAAATAGCAACACCCAACACTATTTTATTTTTTAACTTGAAATCAGATTTTTGCGTTTAAATACTTAATTCCTTAAGGTTAAAATGAGCGACTTCACAATTCAAAACGTTATCATTCCCCAAACTGATGGCTACACTACCACAGATGTGCAAATTGTAGATGATAAAATTACTGCGATCGCTCCCCACCTTGATATTATCGGTAGGTTGGTGAATGGGGAAAATCAACTATTATTACCGGGATTCGTCAATGCCCACACTCACTCTTCCGAAATGTGGCTCAGGGGATTAATTCCTCCCTTTCCTTTAGAATTATGGCTAGCAGAGCTCTACGCCTTTCCCCTCCTCACCCCAGAACAAGTTTACCTCAGTGCCCTCGGAACCGCCGGAGAAACCCTACTTTCTGGGGGAACCACTGTGGTAGATCATTTAGTTTTAATCCCCAATCAAGAGTTAGACACTGTAGCCGCCGCAGTCCGAGGTTATAAAGAAATTGGCATCCGTGCCTTTATTGCTCCCCTAATTCAAGATTTACCCCTATCTATGGGCATACCCGCAGCCGGAACCAGCCAAACCCACAAGCCATTTTTCCGCTCCACCGACGAAACCCTGGAATTCATGGCAACAGTTATTCAACAGTTCCATGATCCAGAATCAGGTATACATATTGCTGTCGCTCCCACGGGGCCCCAATTATGCACAGATGCCCTATTTACTGGATGCATGGAATTAAGCGACAAGTATAATTTATGTCGTCATTCCCACTTACTAGAGACAAAGGTGCAGCAAAAATTAGCACAGGAGAGATATGGGTGTAGTGCCGTAGAATATTTGCAAAATCTGGGATATTTAAGCGATCGCACTTCCCTTGCCCATTGTGTATGGTTGAGCGATAAAGATATTACCATCCTGGCTCAAACCCAGTCCACCGTCGTTCACAATCCTTTAAGTAACCTGCGTTTGGGTAGTGGCATTGCTCCAGTATTAAAGTATCGTCAAGCCGGGGTAAATGTAGCCTTTGCCTGTGATGGTGCATCTAGCAACGACTCTCAAGACTTACTAGAAGCCATCAAAATAGGTTCTATTTTACACAACGTCACCGATTTTGATTATCGCCACTGGATTACACCCCGACAAGGGGTAGAAATGGCATCTATAGGAGGTGCTAAGGGTTTAAATATGGCGGATGAAGTTGGTTCCTTAGAAGTTGGCAAAAAAGCCGATTTGGTTATGTACAACCTCAAAAATCTATCTCTTCTCCCCCGCACTGATCCCATTGGTTTACTGGTGTTAGGTCGCCCTGGTAATGTGGTGAGTAATGCTTGGGTAAATGGCAAACAGATTGTGGCTGACGGGGAGATTGTGACTATTGATGTTCGGGAATTGCAGCAAGAGTTATTTAACCAAAGTCAATGGAGCATCAAACACCAATCTCAATTCACAAAAGACATGGAAGGACACTATCGTTTTGTCATGGATTTGCCCAAGTAACAATTTTGGATTTTGGATTTTGGATTTTTATCTTGCCCATTAGACGTACAGAGTGGTTAATCGGGAGTCGGGAGTCGGGAGTCGGGAGTCGGGAGTCGGGAGTTGGGAAGAAGTATTTATCACCGACCTAATTACAAAAAACGGCTAGGTTGAAATTGAGCGATCGCTTGATCATCTTTTCCTGTAATAAAATTGGCAAACTTTTGTGCTAAAGGCGGTACTATTACTAGGGGATTACTAAACCCAGAAAAAACATGTAAACCTTGCCAAGCAGGAATTTCACCAATTAAAGGGAGGCTATCTTGACTAAAAGCTACTAAACAATGATGCCAGGTTCCCGGTATATTTTTGATCGCTGGGATGACTTCTCCAATACTTTGACGTAATGCAGTTTCACTGGTGTTCGGGTCAACCTCTGCAAAAGGATCTGTCAGGGTGCGACTAATTTGACCCCAGCGCAAACTACCATCAAGGAATTGCACCACACCTGGATCTAAAATTGGCGGTGCTGGCTGATTGCCGGGTTCTTCCCATGGGCGATCGCTTTTGGTAGAATTAGCTTCTAGTTGGAAGCGTTTTAGTTGTGCTGGCATCACTAATGTATGCAACTTGAGATCAACAGGTAAGGTTGCAATCATTTCTGCATGGGTAAAATACAGTTTAATCTTGATCCCTGATGCTTTTAATAATTGGCGACTGTACCCCCCTGCACATATGACTACATTACTACTGTGATATGTCTCTGAGGTTGTTTTCACTCCCGTACAGGTAGGAAGATCATCATTAGGAGAGGAAATAGACTGTAGCTGCTGTACTCGACCAATTTCCATTGTCCCTCCATGACGGAGAAATGCTTGTATATAAGCTTGTGCAGTCTTTGCGGGATGAATATGACCATGTTTAATGGTTAAAGCACCTGAGATAGCTTCCCGATTCAGTAATGGTTCCAACTCACAAGCTTCTGTAACCGTTAATAGTTGGGGAGGAGTCGCAAAACGATTATAGTTACTGACGACGGCTTGGCGATCGCTATCTTGAGGAATAGTTAACAGTAAATCTAACTCACGAAATTCCGTATCAGCATCTAATTCTGTAGAAAGGATGCGATGACGTGCAATTCCCTCCTGACATAATTGGCGAGTTAGGGGTGTAGTTCCAGACCAAAAGGCTAAACCACCATAGCTATAACAGGTAGCATTATTAGATATCTTATCTTGTTCTAACAGAAGTACAGAAAAATTTTGTTTGACTAATTCGTAAGCCAGAGCAGCACCTGTAATTCCTGCACCAACAATAATCCAATCGTAAGTTCTCATCTAGCAAATTTGTGAGCAACAGCTGAGAAAATATTTTATCGCCGTTTGTAACTGTAGCAGCGATCGCTTGCATCGTATATTGGCAATAAGTACAATTAGGCGTGACTAATCCGGTTTTTAAAATTCTGAATTATCCCTTGTGGGGCTAGTAACTATTATCTAATTTCTACCTATAAATCGACAAATGTACTCATTTTGTCCAGATATAAGTAAGTCGGCACAATAAAACCAAACTATGTGAAGAATAGTAAATAAGCCTAAAACCCTTGTTCCCCCTGCTCCCTGCTCCCTGCCCCCTGCCTTATCCAAACGATAATTTTTTACGCCAACCTACTTAGGGGTTTACTTT
>NZ_FYBH01000141.1 GCF_900185595.1 Calothrix rhizosoleniae SC01 | reverse complement strand
GAGGGTTAAGATCTCCATCAGAACCGAAACAGCACTGGAATCCCCAACTCCAATCTTTCCAAGGGTGGAAATGAAACTATTCTGGGGATTAGAATGGGAACCTTCTCCAATTTTGAATTTTGGTGGGGTTGAAAGTCCCCCAATGATGACAGGAACAGCAGCATTTGCCTCTTTGCCAATATTACCCAACACACTGGCAACTTCATTTTGAACCTCTCCATTAGGTACTTGTAGAGCTGCAATTAGGTCAGGAACTATGGCTTTTGCTGTTGGGCTGGACTGTTTAATGATGACCCTTAGGGCATAAGCTGAATTTTCTTGCACAGAAGAATCTGTATCTTTTAATGCCTTCGAAAGAGCCATTACCGCAGTCACATCATCTAACTCAATTTCTGCAAGGGAGCGAGCAGCAGATGCACGAACCTTTGGACTGGCATCTCTTTGCAAGGCTTTAACTAAAGGTGGTATTGCGCTGTGCCCCTTATTCCAGCGAAGAGTGTAAGCAGCATCACTCCGAATTTCAGGATCGGGATGACTCAGTAACACATCCGCCAGTGCAGGAACTGCACTCACCCCAAGGCTACCTAAAGTTGAAACAGCTTCCTTACTTAAAGATTTATCAGTTCCCTTAGCAATAACTAAGATTTCTGGAATTGCTGATTTAGCCTCAGTACCAATTAAAGCAAGGGAATATAGTGCCAATGAACGAACATTTTTATCTTTGAGAACAGAAACAAGTTCTGGAACTGCTGATGCTCCACGTTTACCAATGATTAGGGCTATATTGCTTCTGAGATATCTTGAATCAAAAAGTTCTCGATTTTGCCTATCCGAAGGTTCACGTTGAAATTCTAGATTTTTGCGGTAGACATTGAACAGGTCGGCAACAATAGGAGCCTCACTTTTCCAGAGGGCAATGGATGCTAGATCAGATAAGCGTACATCTGTTTGACCATCCTTGCCAATTCGTTTGGATGGATCGACACTAACAGATACTTGCTTAAGTGCTTCGACAAGAGCAGGGACAGCAGGAGAACCAAGTTTGGCAAGTGCAATGACTGCATGTTCACGAACCTGTTCATCCTTGTCTCTTAGGGCTTCTACCAGAACTAATACTACTGACTCAGGTTTAATGGGAAGTTCTGCTAAGGAATTTACAACATAGCGACGAATATTAGCATCAGGATGTTTAAGTGCTGATATCAGAATTGATGCTGAATTCTGTGGATCAATATCGAAATTAATTGATCCATATGCAACATTCATGAGAGTAAACCTATTTTTGGACTGAAGAGCTTCCAGCCAGTTTCTCAAATAATGAACAGATTCTTGGGAGAGGCATTGGTTAGCAGGAAGAGCAATCAGCGCAGCATAAATCAATAAGTTAACGAGACTAATACTGGTTGCAAAAGTTACACTTCTAAAAGCCATAGATATTCACCAACGATAATCGCCTCTAATCCATACTCTAAAAAATCATTTCACACCTGGGCGTTCGCTTATGTGGAACTTTAATTTAAAAGAAAAAAGGCTATTTTTAAGTAAACAGCCAATTAAAGTAATATTTACTACCTTCATAGCAGGCTCCCAGAAGCCTCTATTTAAGGCGTGGGAAGCTATAAATCATAAAAATGGCTAAAAACCTTATACAAACCAAAAATGCCTGAATTGACTGAATCATGTAGATTACAAGCCCTTGTAATCACTACCCCATAGATAACCAGATAACCTCTCTTCTGTCACTCTGGGAAAATAAAAATCATAACCAAATTTTCAACTATAGATAGAGCAAGGATTTGAGCTTTTATTTTCTAACATAATGCTTGAAATCAGGGTTTTTGGTAAAAGTCCTATCCTGTAAGGGTTCTAGATTATTCTCTTCCGAAAGTGGCAGAAGAGGGATAACTCAGCATTATAACTATTTAGGGTACCCACGTAAAGTGGTATTACTTACCTAAGTAATCTAGTAACCCTAGCATCAAGTTCAGTAGCTTTGGGATGTTCATTTCTAGCTTGATTAACAGCTATACCGTCAGCTTTATCTCTAGATTCTGCGTTAATTTCGTATCTCGTTGTGCCGCGCTCAAAGTGATTGCTACCAGGATTGTCAAATTCCATAATATCGACAAATACCTCATATGTATGCACCATTTTGGCACCTCCTCGTGTACTATGCAGACGATGGGAATAGTTTCTAGTATATGAACTTGTATATGTGCCAATCCCTAAATGCATACAATTCTTTATTGAACTTGAAATTTCCTATTATTTGCTAAAAACAGTTAACAAAACCGGACCTAATAAACTGTAATGATTCAAGCATTGAAGTTGAGCAAAAGTACCTAACTGTTGACGGGATTCTGGACTATAAAGTCTAATGGAACCTGCTGCTATTGTGTGTAAACTCTGTAAGCGAGATTCTACATTTTTGGGACAGGTAATATCTACTAAATAAAAACGCCCACTTTTTTTCAACACCCGTGCAACTTCACTCAATACTCGTTCGGGTTCTAAATAATGTAAGAAACTAATTGTACTGAAAACAGCATCAAACTGAGCTTCTGCAAAGGGTAGAGAATCAGCCGTACCCTGAATATAAATCAATCGCGGATGATGACAATTTTGATTCCTTGCTATATGCAACATCTGTGGCGATAAATCCAATCCTGTACCGCGTAAATCTGGAAACTGGGAAGCAAGGCGATTTAGTAAACGTCCAGTACCGCAGCCCATATCTAGTACATTGGCTGTTGGTGGTAAATTGACATATGCCAATAGCCGTTGATGGATAGCTTGGTAAATAACTGAAGGGAAGAGCCAATCGTAACTAGGAGCCCAACGGTCAAAAAGTTGCTGTTTGTTCTTGACAAAATCATCAGTCATCGGTTCTTGTTTCCAGTTCCCACGATGACTATTTTAAACTGCCTCAGCATTAAGAACGGTTTTGTCGCCCCCGATCCCAACGCCAGAAAAATACCATCAATGCAATTAACCCTACTTGAATTGCCAAATTAGGCAAAGCATGATCAACATCTCGTCCAGCAAGCAATTGTAAACCAAAAATAAATGCACCAATGCTACCAGAAGCACCAAAGCTCAGATAAATAAACTTTCGCAAACCACGGTAAGGAGCTGCGGCTTCTGCTTTTAGGCGAGCATATTGTTCTGATGTAAATTTTCCTGACCTGGAATTTGGTGATTTTGGCTGTACCATAATCTTATTAATGTTATAATTACTGACTGTTTGTGCCGATGTGGCTCAGTGGTAGAGCACTCGATTCGTAATCGAGCGGTCGCGGGTTCAAATCCCGCCATCGGCTTGTTGATTAATAAAGTTAGTTTAGCTGTTTGCGTGAATATTCCTATACGGTTTGCTCCCTCAAATCTAAGGTCTTAAAAAATTGACCGTCTCCACAGGACGAACTAATTGACCGGTGACCAGGCGATGGTTTCCGTTAACAATAACTCGATCGCTATTTAGGAGTGTACCGCGAACAAAAACGCGATCGCTTTTTGTATGCAAGACTTCTACATCTCGTTGCTCAACAGGGAAGGCCTTTTTGGGGTCAGCAGCAACATTTTCTGATTTTCCCAATACATAACAAGACCATAAACCCCTTACTCCTCTCACAAGGGCTGTGGTTGGTAGCCAGTATCCAGAATTGGCAATGGTTTCCGTTAATTTTAATCGAGCGACTTGTCCGGCTCTAACTTCTCTCGCTGCTGATTTATGCAAACCCAGGACAACAGTTAAGGTGCGAGTAGCAGAGTCTAATTGGGGAAGGGTTGATAAAACTTTACCTTGATATTTCTTTGTACCAATCTGTAACTGCTGGTTGCTACCAGGAGGAATTTGGTTGGCGGTATTAACAGGAACACCAATATGGGCTTCCAGAGCTTTATCTGACACGAGAGTGAAAATTGACTGACCAGTAGAAACGACAGTACCTTCGTCCACTAAACGGTTGGCAATTTTTCCTGCAAAAGGAGCTTTCAGGGTGCTTTGTTCCAGTTCAATTTCTAGACTGGCTAACTTGGCATCTAATTGTTGCAGCAGTGCTTGTTGAGCTTCAATTTTTTCTGGGCGTGTACCCGTTTGTAACTCATCCAACTTACTTTGGGCTTCATTCAGGCGAGCTTGAAGGGTGTTAACTTCTGTGGTGGCTTCGTCAAATTGTTCACGAGAAATAGCTCCAGAGGTATAAAGCTCTTGGCGACGCTTACTTTTGGTTTGAGCTAGTTTCAGTTGGGAGTGCAAACTTTTAACAGTTGACTTGGCAGCAGCAATAGTTTCGTGACGGGAGCCAGCTTGTAATTCTTTTAACAGTGCATTTACTTGTTTTCTTTCTGCCAGGAGTTCTTGTTGTTTGGCTTTCAGATTTTTTGTATCCAAGAGCGCCAGGGGAGTACCAACTTGAACTTGATCTCCTTGATCGACTGTGAGGTTGATTAATTTACCACCTCGTTCAAAGCCAAGGGAACTACTACGGCGAGGGACAATGGTGCCAGTATAGGAACGGGAGACTCGGTGGGAGTTAACTAAATTAACCTTTATTGTTTCAACGGTCAGAATAGTAGTTGGGGAGGAATCTTGGGCAGTTGCTTTTTGACTAGGTTCGAGGGTTGACATTATTGGTAGCTTTGACACCCATTCTCGACCAAGAGGTGTAAACAAAAAAGCGAATAAACCTGATAACAACAGGATGCTTGCTCGACCGAATAAAGTTAATTTTTGGAGCTTACTGTTGTCATTGGGGTGATGGTCAATTTGAGCTCCTTCTAGGTCGGTTTGTGTATGTTTCTGGTCTGATGGTTCATTCATATACTTGTTGACTGGCAAGTTTGAGGGAAATGGGATGATTTCGACTTACAAATATTAAGTAAGCGCAGGGAACGAAGAACAATGCTAACAAAGTAGCTCCACCAACTCCTCCAGCAATACAAATAACTAAAGGTGGCCACAATTCACCACCATCTAAAAATAGAGGGATAAAACCAGCGACGGTAGTGATAGTGGTGGTGAGAACGTGACGGGTAGAGCGGACAATCACTCTTACCATAGCTTGGCGATCGCCTTTTCTAGCTAAAGGATCGTTGCAGATAGCAGCAAGAACCACAATAGAATCATTAATTGCAACACCAATTAAACCCACCGTGCCTAGAATAGACAAAAAACCAAGGGGGTAACCAAAAAGCCACAAACAGGCTAGAGCTAAACCCACTGAACCTATAGCTACTAGAAAAATGATACCAGCACTGCGGAAGGAATTGAAGGAAAGGACGAGGACAGCTACTACTAAAACAATAAGAATGCCGACGCTGGAAAGTAAATTACCTACTGCTTCATTGCGTTCGGCTGATTCTCCACCCCATGCCATTGAATAACCGGGAGGAAGTTGGAAATTAGTGTAATTTAGGCGTTGCTGGAAATTGTCTAATACGGTTGAGGGTAATACTCCTGCTGTAATAAAACCTTGGACTTTGTTAACCCTTTGACCATTGCGTCGAGTAATGATGGCAGTTTTGGGAACCAGGTTAATTTGGCTAAGAGCAGATAGGGGTAGGGAAGGGGAATTTTTTGGCGATGATAATTGGTGATTGGGGATTAAGTCCAGGGTAGTAAGTTGCTCCAGATCAGCGCGATCACTATTAGCTAAGCGTACCCTAACTGGCAGTTCTTCGGTGTCTTCGAGGATAGAACCGCCGCGATTACCTTCCAGATGGGCATTGAGTTGTTGGGCAATTTGGCTATTGTCTAATCCCGTGAGTTGAGCTTGTTCTTCATCTAGGGACAGGGCAATTTTGGGTATCGCTTCTCCTAAACTGGTGCGAGTATGGGTGACATTAGGAAGTTGAACTAATTGGGAGCGAGCTTGGCTTCCCAGTTCTCTGAGGGTGTTTAGGTTGGGACCTGTGAGTCTTAGTTCAATGGGAGGAATAGGAAGTGCTTGCTCTAGTTGTTTGACTAAAACTCGTGCTGAGGGACAGGCTTGGTTTAGTTGCTTTTGCAAAGTTTGAATCAGTTGGCGACTAAATGTACCAGAACTGATTTGAACCATTGCCGTAGCATAGTGTGGCATTTCTCCTTTAATGCCAGAACGGTCAACAGTGTAGTAGAAAGCAGGAGTATATGTTCCAAAAAACCAATGAAGATCAATCACTTCCGAGTGTTGCTGAATTAGACCCGTTGCTGTCTCAACTACAGATTGGGTCTGTTCTAGAGAGGCTGATAAAGGAAGTTCTAACTCAATTTGAAATTGATCTCGCTCGGCTGGAGCGAAAAACTGCTCCGGGATAGAACCCGCCATGAGAAACCCTGTGATGGGCAAGACTAGAGCTAGCAGAATTCCTAATACAGGAATTGCTAATATAGAACTTAAGGTATGGCGATAAACTCTAGTCACTCGGGCGTTGGAAAAACCTTTTCTCCACCAGGTCTGTCTTCTGCTAGAATTGTCTACTTTTTGGTGCATCCTGCCTCTGATTGCGGGAATGACTGTTAAGGACAATAACAGAGAACTACCTATGGCAAGTATGACACTTAAGGCAATTGTTCTCACAAATTCACCAATATCTCCAGGAAGGAGAACAATGGGAAGAAAGGTCAATATGGTAGTTAAGGTGGATGCCAGTAAAGGAATGGCTAGATAGTTCACCGCTTGGGATATCGCTTTATGGGGGTGCAAACCTTTTCCCAATAAATCTTCCATTTCATCGACAACAACTACTGCGTTATCAATTAACATCCCTAGGGCAATTAACAAACCAGTTAGTGATATCTGATGCAAGGGAATTTCTAATAATCTCATTCCTCCAAATACCATCAGCACTGACAAAGGTAGGGAGAAACCGACTGCTAGGGCAGATTTTCCTCCCATGAAAAAAGTAGTTGTAGCAACAACAAATACAGCACCAAATAGCAGATTTCGGAACAGACTATTTAATCGAGTTTCCACATAACGATTTTGGTCAAGAATGATTTTTAAACCCAAGCCTGGGGAGAGATTGCTGCGAAACTCCTCTAGGGTTTGCTGAGCTTCTTTCATCCATTGGTCGATCCGCCTGTTGGGTTCAATCAAAACTGCTAAGGTGATTCCTGGTTTACCATTAATAATAGCCAGCTCGTTGGGTGGCTCTTGTATGGTTTTTTTAACCAGAGCAATATCCCCTAATCGGGTTAATTGGTTTGAGTTGTTGCCTACAGGGATGGGGATTTGCCGGATACGCTGTAGGGAGTCTAATTCACTTTCTACCTCAATTAGCAGGTTATTTTGGCGGCTACGTAACCTTCCTGAAGATACTTTGGCATCGCTGAGGCTAATTTGTTGAGAAAGTTGTTGAGGAGTAAGTCCTAAAGCAGCTAAATCAGCAGGATTAATTTCTACGAGGATTTCTTCAGAGGGTGCGCCCCACAACTTAATTTCTTCCACACCTCCAACGTTGTGCAGTTGTTGTTCAAGTTCTTCTGCTCTACGTTTTAAGATGGCATAGTTAGGGGTCGAATCCAATTGCCAGGTGAGAGCAGTGATCAGTGTATAACCCCTACCGTCGTTGATATCTTCAAGATAAGGGGCTATAACTTCTGATGGCAATTGGGGAGTTATATCTGCTAGACTATCGCGCACACGGGACCAAACTTCGTCATGATTTTTGACTTTGTCTTGAAGTTTGATAAAAAGTAATGAAGTGCCAAGTTGCGAGGTAGATTCAATATATTTGATCTCTTCAATTTCTTGTAATTGTTGTTCTAATTTATCAGTAACTAGAGATTCTACCCTTTCAGCACTTGCTCCTGGAAAACGAGTGGTTATCTTGCCATACCACTGGCTGAGTGCGGGATCTTCCATGCGAGGCAAGACTTGCAGTGAAGATAGTCCCCAAACTAGGATCAGGCAGATGATTAAAATCAACAGTCGAGGTCTACGGTAGAAGCTGTTCCACATTTAAATTCAAAACGTGAGTTATATTTGACACTCCCACGGTTACGCTAGGCGATCAACCGTGGGATTCTTTCGTCATAGGGAAACT
>NZ_FYBH01000242.1 GCF_900185595.1 Calothrix rhizosoleniae SC01 | reverse complement strand
ATTGCTGTTATGTATTTATGTAGGTTTGATTACCTACTGAAACTAATATAATTTTTATGTTGAGTTTTGTAAAGCTTTTTCACAAACCTCTTTTTTATAAAACTTATAAGTTTTTTTTATTACCTTCCTATCCAATTTCCGTAGGCATCATAATACTTACAAGAATTCCAACCACAAGCTTGCCAAATATCACCAAAAGCTGGGCGAAGAATATCTGATTCTTTCATCGCGTAATCTTCTACGACAATTTCAGGAATTATCAGGTTATCTCTATCAATGGGATAAATCTGGCGAGTTATGATCTTAACCATCGCCAAAATGGACGTAACTGGATTCGAACCAGTGACCTCTACGATGTCAACGTAGCGCTCTAACCAACTGAGCTATACGTCCGTAACCAGGTAATAATAGCACGGATATACTGTAAACAACAAATTATCCCTGCTACTTAACCTCTATTGTCAAATTTCTTGTAGCCTTTTCTGTGCAGATATGAGCAGTTGTTTTGATTCTGTGTAAGCGGTTGTACCTGATTGCACTGTTCTCAAGAGATTGATGATTCCCTGCAATTGTCCTTTGAGCCGATTGGAGTCTGAGGGAGGAGACACAATCAACTGCTGAATTTGCCGATTAGCTTGTTGTAAAGCTCTTTTTGATGCAATTTCAGCTTGTCGCCTAGTTTGAATAATTCCTAAGTTGCTTTGATAGGTCACCAAGGACTTCTGCGCTTCCAAGTAATTGGGATGACCAATTTTCACTCTTTGCAACCTTTTAATCGCTTCTGACCACATTTGAGCAATGTGTTGCCATTTTTGTGCTGAGTGAGGTGGATTTTGGGATGCTTGAGCAGCTTGGTTGGCAAATAATCTCGCGGCTGCAATCATAGTATTAGTGCGATCGCTACCTGCAAAACCACGGGAAACTTTAGTAAAATCCCGCCTGTGGGCGGTGAGTTTGATTCTGGCTTGCTTCCCTGCTAAAGTCCTTCTAGGAACTTCATTTAAAGCATCGATCGCACTTTGAATGGAAGCCAGTGCTTCTTCTCTTTCCTCAGTATTTTTAGCTTGTTTGTATTTCTGTTTAGCAGCTTTTAAAGCTGACTCTGCCTCTTTCAGAGGTACAAAAGCATTTTTTTCTTGGAAAACCTTAGCTTCTATACGCGCAGTTCGGCGGCGAGCCTTTTCAAATTCGTCAAAGGTAAACTTCCACTTACAACCAAATAAACTGCAATAAGCTCGAGGATAATAACCTAAAAACCAAGCTGGTAACTGATCTAAATGTCTCTGTGCTTTTTTGGCTTGCTTTCCACCTAGTTCAATATCTGCTTGACTGGTAGCTCTATTAATTAATTGATCTGCCTGTTCCAAGGATTGAATTGACCCCTTATAGTTATTATCCATACTGATAAAGCTAGGTAATAATAACAGAGGAGCAGTTTTGGCAACAGGCCAACGAATCATCGGGTATGGTAAATTTATTACCCAGAGTAAGCCTGCTGCACCAGTAAAAAATATGACTGGCCATTTCAGGTGGCTGATTATTCCTGGTGGTTGATTTGCTTTTGCGGCTCGTTTGAGAACCTGCTCTTTAAACTCTGGAAATATATCTACAACCTTATCCCGGAGTTCTTCAAGGGTGGCAGCAGAACCTTTTTGATGACGTAATTCTTTTAACCGTTTAAGAACAATTTCCCGTTCTATTTTGCTGACGGAATTATCCCCACCACAGTTTTCTAATTCAATACCCAGAATATGGAAAACTTTTTTATTTAAACGGTACATAAAAAACACTCTGTATTATATATGTCTAGTATTCCCTCCACATAAATAAAAAATATATATCTCTTACACCCCACACCCTAAATCAAAAAATATGCCAGTTACCTAAGTCTGATTTTTGTTAACATTTATTAAGTTAAGTAATAATACGAGTATCTAAAATGCCAACAGCCTTAATTACTGGTGCTTCTGGCGGGATTGGTAAAGCCTTTGCAGAAAAACTTGCAGCACGTCAAACAAGCCTCGTACTTGTGGCTCGTTCAGAAGACAAACTAACCCAGTTAGCTACACAGCTACGAGAGCAACATAAAATTCAAGTCGAGATCATAGTTCAAGACTTGACAGAAACAGATGCCGCAACCACCGTATTTAATCACACCCAAGCCAAAGATTTGACAATTGATTTATTGATTAATAATGCCGGTTTTGGTGATTATGGTGAATTTATCGAAAGGGACGGAGAAAAGCAAATCAAGATGTTGCAATTAAATGTAATTGCATTAGTGGATTTAACCCACAAATATTTGCCCTTGATGCGGGAACGTCGTTCTGGAAATATTATTAATATCTCTTCCATTGCAGGTTTTCAACCCATTCCTTACTTCTGTGTGTATGCTGCCAGTAAAGCCTTTGTGCTTAATTTTAGTGAGGCATTGTGGGCAGAAAATAAGCCCTATGGAGTGGGTATATTAGTTGTTTGTCCTGGCCCTACTGATACTAACTTTTTTGTCGGCGCAGATGTTCCCGAAATTTTGGTAAATAAAGGTAATAAAATGACTACTCCAGAGGAAGTGGTAAATGATGCCCTTAGTGCTTTAGATAAAGGAAAATCAACGGTGGTGAGTGGTGGTATTGTCAATGAAGCAATAGCTAATGTTTCCAGATTTTTACCTCGGGAAACAACAGTAAGCCTTTTGGAAAAACTGTTTCAAGCTTAGTACACCAATCTTTGATTGGCTAAAGTCGAGGCTAACAAGTCAGGGATCTCATATTCTTGCACCATTCTTAATCAGCCCCATATTTCACCCAGAACTTAAGTCTTGGGCTAAAAAGAAATCTAATTTCTTAAACATACCTTGTCAACTGAACTCGGTAACGCTGCTTTTTGGTTACAGCAATATCACCAACCTCTAAACGACCCTTACCGCGAATAGCAATTAAGTCCCCTGATTTAACTTGAGAACTTGCTTGAGTTACTTCCTTCCAGTTAACACGAACATCCCCACCATTGATTAAATCCGACATTTTATTACGGGACATCCCAAAGCCAGCAGATGCGATCGCATCTAAGCGCAAAGAAGCTTCCACAGTAGTTAATTCTTTCTTTCTTGGTTCCCGTATTTTTAATTCACTTAAATCAATCCGTCGGGTTTTTACGGGAACTGAACGTACCTGAGTTAGATTTAGTTCTAAAAATTCTACCAATTCTGGTACTACTATTGCCTGAGCGCCTCGCTCTCCCAAAATATTAATATCCCCTGTTTTTTCTCGGATAATCCCAGTCCCTAACATGGAACCCAAAAAATCCCGGTGAGTAGCCGTATCGAAGAGGAAATTTCCTGCAACATCCACAACTGCGATCGCCACTTGAGATTGTTCTAGGGGTAATTCGGAACGAGCGATCGCTATTCTTTGACGTTCGGCTTGGGGATATCCTCCCCAGGCTAGTAATTGTATTTCCGTTAATCGGCTAAAAGCCTGTTGTATTTCTACTAACTCAGGAGGAGATAAAAAATCTGTGAGCACAACTTCCCAAGTCTTGATGGCTTGTTCTGCTAAATCAATTACACGAGCAACCGTATCCCGATTTTCAACACCTTTTAAAATTTCTTCCCGTGGCAACATTATTAATAGTTATGAGTAATAATTTTTTGTTTTTAGTTGTGATTGATTGATAGAACTCCTAATTCTTAACTAACGTAAAGTATTGTCTGCATAACCTTGAATATTTTCTGGTTCAAATTGACGCAAAATCTGAGTTGCTTTTCGCGTCACGCTTTCAGAATCCTGCACCACAATCAGGTATTTTTCCGCATTAAGTCTATTCCTATAGGCTAAAGCGTCCCCACTACCAAAAAGTAAGCCGGCTCCACCACCCACAAAGATACTACCTAAACCACCACTCATAGCTCCCAGCAGCCCCCCAACAACATGATTTCCCATTTCACCTGCCCAAGCAAAAGTATGTAAATCGGTGATTAAACTGAAAGAGAAGCCAGCAAAAAAACCAAATGGTACTAACCAAAAAGCCATAAATTTAACTTGTTTTTTAGCTGTTTCTTTCGGATCGATCAAGCCAAATTCATCAGCCGATTTATATCCTCTACCTAAAATGGTGCTTTTAATTTCTTGCTTTTCTAAAGCTAAATAAGCAGCTTCTGCTTTAATGCGGTCTGGTAATACAGCAACAAGATAATTCATGGATTCAATAATTTTGTTTGGAGCAGTATATTACTAAATTATCAAGCAATATGCTTCAGTTAAAGATAATTAATTATGTGAGTAAGTCGGCACAATAAAACCAAACTATGTGAAAAAAAGTAAATAAGCCTAAAACCCTTGTTCTTACTGCCCCCTGACTTATCCAAACGATAATTTTTGACGCCGACCTACTTAATTTTATCCAATGGTTGACAAAAATTATTCCAACCTTGTTTAAAAACATACATGAGAACTGGTGCAGCTAAAATTTTAGGAAAGGTTGAGATCTGCTCCAGACGTCCCATTATCCCTTGGAATTTTCCATTAAGTAAATCTTCCCTCAATTCAGCTTGACAAATAGCTGTACGCCATTTTTTTGCCAAACCATCTAACCATTCTGAGTTTTCTGCCCCTGGTTCTTGTCCTACCCGAATAGCTAGGGTCATTGCTGCATCTTCTAAATCTCCCTCACAATCTTCAATTAAGTCCAGTGCTTCTAATGCTTGGGGGTAATCTGCCAACAGAGAGCGAAACTGAGCAATTTCTTTTGATGTAACAGTAGTCATTTCAGTTATCAGTTATCAGTTATTAGTTATCAGTTACCCCATTGATAAATCGAGGGGCTTAAAACTCAACAAAAAATTTTTGACTCTCAACGGATAAATCCAACAGAGCAGCACGCAGAAAAGGGGTTTCCCCCATGAGCAACTGCGGAGGGCTTGTATCCAGTCTATTTTTTAGTCATAAAATTATGTTTTACTATAGATCAATCTTCAATTCCCAAGACAAGCAAAAACCCCTTTTCTTAGGGAAAAGAGGTTGAGAAACATAATAAGTTAAACTTAACGCAATGACCTGAAAGTTACAGCTCGCTGTAACTCGGCTAAAGCAAGGTTATAATCGATAATCGCTGTGATTCGATTACCTTCTGCTTCAGTTAAATCATCTTCTGCAGCAATTACCTCAGTTTGGGTTCCCACACCAGCTTGGAATCTTAACCTCGCTAAACGTAATGATTCTTTAGCTTGCCCCAAAGCAGCATTAGCAGTTTGGATGTTATCCAAATTAGCCTTTAAACTAGAGTAAGCCTGTTCTACATCAGAACGGATTCGGTTCCTTTGTTGAGCAAATTGAGTTTCAGCGATCGCAATATTGGTTTTTGCTTGAAATGCTTGAGCTTTGGCTCTTCCACCATCAAACAAAGTCATGCTAGCTCTTAAGGCAACTGAATAACCATCAGTAAGCCCGACGCGATCATCAAACTGATCTAACAGGTCATAATCAGCAACTAAACTAATTTGTGGTCTTATGGCTGACAATGCTTGCCGCCGTTGCTGTTCGCCAATATTACGTTGGATCAGGTTTTGCTGCAATTCTGGACGATTGCCAAAGGCAAGCACAATACTTTCTTCTAGAGTCTTATCCCACAGACCTGCTAATTTGACTTTATCAGCAGCACTAACTACCACTGATTGTGGTAAACTCAAACGATCTACTAAGGCACTCTGAGCATTTTTTTGTCGGGAAAGAGCATTAGTTAAAGTCTGTTGAGCATTGGCTAAGTTCACCTGGAAACGCAACACATCAAAACGAGTACCCACCCCTGCTTGTTCCAAGGCTTCAGCATCTTTTAAACTTGCTTGGGCATTCTTCACGGCAGATTGGGCGATCCGCACCTGTTCGTCTCTTCGTTGCAAGTTGTAGTATTCTGTAGAAACAGCCAAACGCAGTTCCTCAGAGATTCTCTCCACATCTAATTCAGCATTACGCACCTCTTCTTTTCGTCTTTTTATTGTTGATGACCTATTGCCAGAGGTATAGATGTCATAACTCAATTGTGCCGTGGCTGTGAAGTTACTAGTTACCGTATCTTGATCTGGATCTGGTGCTCCAGCTCTTTGTTGTAACTCATCACTTAATTGGCTGCTAGCAGACTGTTGGCGATTCACTTGGGTTTGAACGCTGATAGTGGGATATAAAGCTGCTTTTGCCTCTCTTAATACTCCGTGAGTTCTTTGCAACTCCAATAGTGCAAGTTGTAGATCCCGATTATTGCGCTTGGCTAGTTCCAAGGCTTGCCCTAAAGTAATTGGTTGATTCCCCTGAACCTTTACTTCTTCTGGTTTAGTCGGAAATTGTAAAGGATTGGGTTTAGGATTGAGATAGTTAGGAACTTGAGTAGGTGTAGTTGTCCCAGGTTGTTCAACCACGGTTGGTTGAGGCTGTTCCGTTTGTACTAACTTTTGCTTTGGTATCCTTTGAGTGGTACATTTATGGGATGCAAGAACCAAAGCTACTGGCGTATTCGTTTTGCCTTCTGTTTGTTGTTGGCAGCTATCTAGCTCTACAGGCTTAACTGCACCACTATTTGTCCTCGCTCTTCCCAGGGCAGATTTTAACCGCTCACTAGCACTAGGTTGACGAGAGACAGACTGTTTCGCATCACGAGCCAGCAAAATAGTTTTTTCTTTAGCAATAACATTATTCTGTGTTATTTCCCGTTCAGGCAATGACGACTTTAATAGTTCCTCACTGGGAGCAAAATCATTTACCAGTAAATGCTTAGTAATAGATGAACTAGGTGTAAATTTAAACACCTGATTATTCCCTGTACCGGATATTTTACCCACAGGGATACCCGTTTTTCCTATAACTTGAGTACCCAAATTTTGACGAATAGATGGCTCAACCCTGGCTATAGTAGTTCCAATGGGAATCGCCTTGTCAGTAATTGAGCGATCGCTAATCTGAAATAATTGCTTATCTTTATTGTTACTTAGTAATTTAACACCATAAGTGGAAGTTAAAACATTTGGTGTGGGATTCAATTGCAAGCCATTAACATTTACAGTCTCAGCCCAAACTGGCTGAGTTGTTAATACCGCCACTGTCACACCAGGTAAGAAGCTATGGAATATTTGTTGTCCTTTCACCGCATCCCCTCACACAAAAATCAAGCGGTAGAAACCGTTTTCACCAAGAAAATATAGCATAATGCTAACTGGAAGTCTCAGAACTATCCTTGTCTTCAAATCCTTTGACAATACGAGAAAGTTCAGCCTTCTCATTGATAGTAACGCGGGTTGGAGCTCCACTGACAATTCGTTCGTAATTCCGGAAAGAATCTTTGATATCAGGGCCATCAGCAGTAATGTTGTACTCACGGATACCCTTATCATGAGGGGAGCCGCGCATTTTGAATACATTGATTGCCCGGGACATCTCTCCACGAATTTCCACATATTGCAGCATGATAATCGTATCAGTAATTGTAGAAATGTGAGAATCTGTGATGGAATGAGACCCCATAAACAGATCTGTGGTGTTCGTAAAAAATCCTGTAATTTCCTCCTGCTTGGCGTAACCTGTGACACCTATGACAAATTGTCTAAATGCATTATTGCTTACCCCTCTAGCCAAGGCAGAAAGGGAATCTATGGCAATTCGGGCCGGTTTAAAATCAGCAATCTCTGACTTAATGATTTGCAAGTGGTCCTCTAATCCTGTAGCCTCTGGATAGGTACATATAATTTTCAATAATCCCTGCCGCTCTAAGTCCTCAAAATCAATTCCCCAAGAGTAGGCGTTACGAGATAACTGAGCGCGGGACTCTTCATAAGCAAACAATATTGATCTCTCTCCGGTGATACAACCATCTTGGAGAAACTTACTTACCAATAAAGTTTTGCCTGTTCCAGTGGCTCCCGTTGCCAAAATAATTGAATCTTTAAAGAAACCACCACCGCACATCTGATCCAGAGTTTTGACTCCAGAGGAAACCCTGACATTAGAAGAACGCTGAGTTAAACGCATTGCTCCTAGAGGGAAAATATTAATGCCATTATTTGTAATTGTGAAAGGATATTCCCCTTTCATATGGGTTGTACCGCGTAACTTGAGAATTTCGATAGTGCGACGGCGACGTTCCCCTTCTAAAACATTGCGAACAATGACTACATTATCTGACACAAATTCCTCTACACCAAAAGCCGCAATTGGTCCATATTCTTGACTACGCTCAGTGGTAATAATGGTGGTAACACCCAACAGCTTTAAACGAGCTACTAGTCTAAATATCTCGCGACGTACCACTCCTACAGCTTCATATTGTTGAAATACGGCGGTAACCGAATCAATAGAAACTCGTTTCGCTTTATATTTACGAATAGCATATTGTAAACGTTCAATCAGGGCAGATAAATCAAAGTTGCCAACAATATCTTGACCTTCTGGATCGGGAGAGGCATCAAGAATAAATAATTTTCCTTGATCTATTAGTTGCTGTAAATTCCAACCAAAAATACCGGCATTTTTGATAATATCGCTAGGAGATTCTTCAAAAGTAACAAACACTCCTGGCTCATCAAAGTTGTTAATTCCATTGTAGAGAAATTCGAGGGAAAACAAAGTTTTCCCGGTCCCGGAGGTGCCACTCACTAAAGTGGTTCTACCAACAGGGAATCCACCATGACTAATATCATCGAATCCCTCAATCATGGTGCGTATTTTCTCTACACCTTGAAGTACACCTATTTTATTCTGCCCTGACTTTTCTTGCTCGCTCATTTTTTGGTTTCGATGAATGGAAACTTAACCCAGTTTTTATACATAACTCTTTTGTTAAATATAAATGACTATGTACACCTAAATTTTCCTACTCTTCAGATTCTTCATCTTTTAATTCTTCATATAAAAGATCCAACCCAATTAGTACTCTTTCTCTATCTGATAAATCACCAATTATTTTCCGAACAGGAGGAGGTAAAATTTTAGATAAAGTTGGTGTAGCTAATATTTTGTCTTCTTCCGCTAGCTGCGGATTCTTGAGTACATCAATCACCTTCAAAGCATAAACTCCTTTAAACTCCTGCTCTAAAATGTTTTTCAGTGTTTTCAAGGCCCTGACAGAGTTTTGCGTGTTACCTGCTACATAAAGCTTGAGAACATAGGTTTTTCTGACTTTATCCATATATGGCACAGGCTATCTATAAAATAGAAATAGAACTAGATTTTGTTCAGTTTAAGCAATTATTTCTCGCTATTGTATTTTAATCTTAGCAACAGCATATCTTGATATGCACTCCAATCAGAATTATTGTCATATTCCATGCTTTTTATTATCCTGAGCTACAATACACAAAAATAATGTTCGAGTCATATTACTAGTTGATTATAGCTATTATTTATGGTCAGCTATAACTATAATATAAACAATCAGTTATGATGCATTATTCTGTTTGGGTATAGCACATCGATAGGTTTCACATAAATGAGCTAGAACATCAATTAATGCCAAACGATAATCTAACAAAGCTTCATCATCTCTCCCTTCTAACTTTAATTGTTTGGAAAAATCATCAATAATTTCCATATGTATTTCTATTATTTGGGGCACAGGAATATTAGCACAAAATAATGTATTGATAAATTTATCAATTTCTTTCGCAATGCTGTTATCTGTGGTAAAATAATTTATAATAATATGACGATAATCAGTTTTTAGTTGCTTCAATAATTCTTGATTTTGTTTGGGACTCATTTGTCAAAAAACGCCTAACATGATAGATGGGTATATTTCCAGACAAATAGATATATTTTAAATATTGATTATTAAATACTTTGTCTAGACAATACCAATAGATATGAAATAGACGCTTTAATATTTAATCCATTTGCATCTTGATTTTCAGAACAATTGAGGGATTAACTTATTTGTTGCAGAACAAACAGAGTAATATAGTTTCAACATCCTCTGAGTGCAAAAAATAAATTAATATTTACGCCATCATAACTATCGCTTCTCCTTTTACTGTGATCACATTTTCTTCGTTTACGAGAGTAGGTAGGGTTATTACAGAGAGTAAATAAGGAACCACAAATATTTACTGTAACTACTACTGGTATGTGAGGAGACCCTGCTCTGAATAATTTTGGCATCAGCTATAAATACCTCTTGTCTCCTGAGCCCTAATAACCAGCCTCTAACTCCTATTTTCAAGTTAAGTTTGCTGATTTAGGGTTAATGCCACCAAGCTCAAGAATTGTGGTAGAGGCTGTGGTATTTACATACTCATCATTCAATATCTGGGGAATATGGATTTTCTATGTCTAAATTTGACTCCTTGATAAGATACTTTAACAAAAATTAAGGATTGTAGCATTCTCAATCATTATAATTCCTAAAGGTTCCAAAGACTTACTTTGGAACCATAATTGTTTTAGCTGTTGCTATCTTTAGAAGAGTAGTGAGCGGTGGATAATGGAAGCGTAAATGCTTTTGTTCGGGGCTAAAGGGAGTAGTAATCCAAGAGGATGTGGGTGAGCTAATGGGTTAGTCTAGTTATCATATTTCCATAAATTTGCTCCCTCGCGTCCCATACTCTATTCTCAGGATGTATTTTTGATTGGTGATTCCCAATGCTTATGTCCCTAGGGAGAAAAACCCTCAAGCCTTGCCTTATGTCAATGCCAAATCAATCGCTTTGTGAATTTATTACAAGCGTACCAGAATGCCTAGAAACAACTGTCACCGCATTTGTTTTGCAAATGTTTCAGCAGCACAAATATGATCGCTTAGTGATCTTAAATCAGCAGGGTTGGCCTGTTGGTGTGCTGTACGCTGCGAAGGCGTTACTACAGTTACTCAATACAAATGGTGAAACTTACCTAGAAGCCCCAGAACCAGAACATAATTGGCAATTATTAGATTTACAGCAGCCAATTTCTACTTGGGGACAATCCATAATTGAATCTATACCACAAATATCTGTCGATTGTGGTACCGAACAATTAAATTTGTTGTTGGCATCCACAAAAAATGAAACTTACCATCATCCAGACTGGGCATTGACTGATAAAGACGGCAAGTTCCTAGGGCTACTAGATAGTGGTAAATTATTGCAATTTTTGTTGGCACAACAGGGTGAAAATCAAAATCTCACTGATTTAGATGTAGATGTAAATTGTTCTGAGCCAAAGCAGGCTAAAACATTTCTCACCCAGGAAGACAAAGCATTAATTCCATTATTGGAAAGATTACCATGGCCTTTAATGCTGGAAACCAGTGCTGGGGAAGTTGTGATGCAAAATCCAGCCTGGTGGCAGCAATTAGGAAATTTAAAAGATATTGAGGGAATTAGGCATCAGATCAAAGCTATACTGGCACTTACCAGAGATATCCCATCCACAGATACTCAGTACTCCCAGTTAAGAACTGATAGTATTATTTATGGGGAACAAGAAAGAGAGGATCATAATTTTTCTCGAGAAGATAATTTAGATACAACTACCACACATGGTTTACAGCCAATAGCAGCTATAAGTACAGAACAGCTGCCATCGGAGCAACTATTATCCACAGCAAATAATACCCATCGTTGCTTTTGGGATCAAAAACTAGGTAACTGTATTTGCATTGTGGAAATGCAAGATAGTCAAGAACGTATTTGGCAATTTGCCAAAATTCCCTTAGATATTCCTGATGTTGGTGGACAGATAAATTCCCAACGACCAAATCCTGACAATCATCTTTGGCTAGTATTAGCGACTGATGTCACAGAGCAACAACAACTTTGCCAAGAATTAGCAACGAAAAATGCTGATCTAATTCAACTAAATCGCCTTAAAGATGAGTTTCTTGCTTGTATTAGCCACGAACTGAAAACCCCTCTAACTGCGGTATTAGGATTATCAAGATTATTGGTAGATCAACAGTTAGGGGAACTCAACGAACGCCAAGCCCGTTATGCTGGATTAATTCATCAAAGTGGGCGACACTTAATGAGTGTGGTTAACGATATTTTAGATTTGACTCGCATGGAGACGGGTCAAATGGAATTGACACTATCACAAGTTAATATTCGTACAGTTTGCCATCGCGCTTATACTGAAGCCAATACACTACACAACCAAACCTACAAAGGTAGAAATGCCCCAACCACACCTGTAGATTCACAGGAACACAAATTTACCCTCTCCATTGAACCAGGTTTACAAGAGATAATTGCCGATGAATTACGCATACGGCAAATGTTAGTCCATCTGCTTTCCAATGCTTTAAAATTTACTGAAGTTAGTGGAGAAATTGGTTTAACCGTTAATTATTGGGAAGGTTGGATTGCTTTTACAGTCTGGGATACAGGTATAGGTATTCCCGAACATCAACAGCACTTAATTTTTCAAAAATTCCAACAGTTAGAAAATCCTCTGACCCGCCAATTTGAAGGTACGGGTTTAGGACTGGTATTAACTAGGGCTTTAGCACGTCTTCACGGAGGCGATGTTAGTTTTTTGTCAACAGAAGGTAAAGGTAGCAAATTTACCTTACTTTTACCCCCCAGTCCTCCAAAAACAAGTTTTAGCGAACAAGAGGGTAACGATATGGGTAGATCAGTAAACGAGGTAAATCTAACAGGAAACTATACACTTGATTCTCATCAAGCAACTCTTAATTATGTCCAACCTGCGGGTATGCGAGAAGTGGCAATTTTCTCCGCTACTAAAAAAATTCATACTTCCCAAAGACTAGTATTAGTGGTGGAAGCGGTTGCTCGATACATTGAAGATATGACGGAAAAATTAACAGGTTTGGGCTACCGGGTGATAATTGCCCGTTCTGGGACAGAAGCATTAGAAAAAGCGCGGCGCTTACAACCCCAAGTTATTTTCCTTAATCCTCTGTTACCTTTATTGTCTGGTTGGGATGTACTGACATTAATTAAATCAGATCGAGTCATCCGTCAAATACCAGTGATTGTAACAGCTACAGCAGCAGAAAAAGAACAGGCATTTGCGAACCTGGCTGATGGTTTTTTGAGTGTACCAGTACAGCATCAATTATTGTCCCAACTGTTAGAAAGTTTTTGTAAATCGCCAGAAGACAAAAATCAGGAACAAAAAGATCCTGCTAGAATGAATACCCCATTGCGAATTTTAAGGCTAATTCATTCTGAGGAGGATTTCTTTACTCCCCATCCAAAATTATCAGAACACCGAGTAATTGAAGTAGATGATTTAGAACAAGCAGAACTTTTAGCTAGGGTCTGGCAATTCGATCTCATTTTACTGGATAGAGAAATTCCCAACCCACAAACTTATTTACAAAAACTCAACCAACATCGCCGCCTCAAAAATTTACCCTTAGTGATTTGTGATGTCACAACCACTCAGGCTGCTGCCAAGTTCTCCGAACTCTCAGTTTTTCCTTGTTTAACACCTTTAAATACAGAAACAACTGGCTCTAATAAAACCACAGATATTTTGTTATCAGTTTTACAAATTGCTGCTGGTAGATGCTGCCCATCTAGTATTTTGGTTGTTGATATGACATCATTACCAGATCTACCTGGTATGAAAAATCAACATAAGCAAAATAATGAATTACCCAATCAATACTGTGAGCAAATTCAAAGAGAACACTTGACAGAAGAATTTAATTCCGCATCAATTTATCGGCGCTCAGAATGGCTACAAGCCATGATTCAGTATTTACAAACAGCAGGATTTAAAGCTACATTGGGACGCTCTTGGGCAGAGCTACTACAACAATTGCGCCATCAAAGTATTGATTTATTACTGGTTTGTTTCACAGAATCTACAATTAAAACAGAAGTTTTAGCAGCATTGAAAATGCTGAGTAAAATTACTGTTGATTTGCCTCCCATATTAATCATCATTTCTATGAAGAATCAAGTATTAACTACTTGCTTAGACTTAAATTTTGATTGTGTCCCAGAAATATCTGGGGATAATACCAAAACTGAATTTAACCCATCATACTCCCATACTTTACAGTCTATTAAAGCTGCTATGGGTCAGTTAGAGGTGCAAATTCTACCTCGTTCTATATCTATGGAAGAATTGTTAGATCGTATCTATGAAGCTTTAGCAATCAAAAACTAGTATCACCACGGGGAAATTAAGAATAAACATACAGCAATTTTAATTTTTACACAACATTGCTAATTTTATGATTCAAATAGAATTACTATATAAAATCCTAATAACATTTATAACCATGCAGTTAGCCGATTACCTAACAAAAGATGGGGATAATGGCTACACCACAACCATTGAGTATATATTCTCAATCAATTTTTAAGCCTCATCAACTACTTCTGAGGAATTTTCCTGTTGTATTGGTAAAGACAACACGTAGCGATACCCTGATTCTTGGGAACCTTGAGTAGCAATATACCCACCATGTAATTCCGTCAAATGCTTGCTAAGTAGTAAGCCTAAACTTTCGCGAGATAAACGAGGATTTGATTTTTCCCCTTCTTCATGAGTACTAGAAATATCGGTTGTATTTATCTGCTGATAATGATTGTTTACCATAGATTTACTGCCTAATTCATCAGATTTTTCTGATTGGCTACTAACATCGGGAATCCGATTGCTGAACTCTAATTGTGGTGAATTTTTTAAACTCAAGAAAGGATCAACTTCTGTAATTCCATCTCCCAGCCAAGGATGAGAAACCCATGTTGTAATGTTAAGATTATCTTCCTTGTAGGAAATATGAATTCTCACAAGACTACCTGTAGCCGAGGTTTGAATCACACTAAAAATTAGGTGATAAAGTATTTGCCTGACTTTATCTCTATCCAGAAGATAAATACGACCACGTCCAGGTTCTATAGATAAGCGAATCTCTTGTTCTCGACGATGAGCCACTTCTTCCAGGGTATTTATCGCCTGTTGACAAAGCATTTCAATATCTACAGGAACAGTATTTAGCTTCATTGAATTGCTATCTGCCATTGCTCCCAGTTCAGTAATTTCATTAACTAAGGAGAGCAAATAACGCCCACTGTGTTGAATTATTTCTAAATATTCTCTTTGCTTGGTTGTCAAAGGACCATAAATCTCTCTTCCTAAGACGCTAGCCATACCCAATACAGAAGTTAAGGGTGTACGCAGTTCTTGAGTTAGCTGTCCCAATAATTCTAATTTCAACTGGTTAGCGGTATTGGGGTTGTCTGGAAGAAGGGAGGGAGATAAAATTATTGTTGAAGTCTCGTCATTTTTGGCTTCTACTTGCCAATTAGATTGACTACTAACCCGATTAACACGACCAACTGATGGAGTGGGTGGAGATACTTGTAACAGTCGATTGCGTTCAAATTCACTCATACTCCAACGAGCTATGATTTGCAGAAACTCAATATCTTGATGGGTAAACTGACGTGTAATCAGATCCATCACTGCTATGGTTCCTAAACAATTACCCGCAGCATCTATCAGTGGTGCTCCCAAATAAGCACGAATACCATAATCTTTAATTAATTTGTTATCAGTAAGTTCTCTATAATCGTTTTTGCTAGTATCATTTATAACAAGTATTTGAGCATGTTCTACTACCTCGGTACAAAATGATTGTTGGCGTAGAAGTTGACGAGTTTGCGCCAATTTATTCATTAATCCCAGACGAGATAAGCCGACTGCGGACTTAAACCAATGAAATTCTTGATCAATAAATCCTAAAATGGAAATTGGTGCTGACAAAAAGTGAGCAGCAGTTTGAGTTGCTTCTTCAAAAACAGGAATTGTTTCTGGTTGTCGTAAATTTAATTCTGATAAAGCTTTAAGCCTACGCTCCTCCCGTAAATCTGGAGAGTTCCATTCTTGTTTGGTATTAAACATTTTGTTATCCGGCTCTACCATTGCCATCATGACCTTGATGATTAATCAATACTGTAGTTTTTATATAACCGCTGTTTATGTGGTTATTTTTATTTGCTATTTTTAAGCATTCCCCAATTTGGTGTCAGATCAACAAAATTTCGGGAAAAATTTTCCCATTATAGGAAAGTGGAATATTCTGGATGATATTAATACCTATATCACTAGGGAAGACTTCATAACCCTTAGCCTTATACTGAAAGACTTTTTGTCAGGCATCCCTGACTCTACACTAATCAGACGTTTCAGGCTTTAGTATTGGTCAACTGTACTGGTGTGAAAAGACAGTAGAAATAACTATAATTGCGACTATAGATAGGTACGAAGGCTGAAAATATGTGCTTTGCTTTGATTAATGGTTGTTTGATTGAAATCCCTAATTTAAGTAAAGTCGGAAATTGTACTCTGATATGGTGTTATTTTTAATTATTCTTTGGGCACTATAAAATTAGTGCAGGCTCACAAGCTGCTGATCTCAAAAAAAATGACATATTTTATTTTAATCATTAAATTCAATTAGATATATCCTTAGTTAATTTTTCATTTTAATAAACTATTAATAACATGAAAAATAATGTTGCCAAAATACCATTTGTCAATCTTAATTTACAACACCAACAAATACAAACCCAATTACAACAAGTAATGCAAACTGTTTTAGATACAGGTGATTTTATTCTGGGAGCAAAACTGCAAGAATTTGAAACGATTTTTGCTAATCTTTCTGGAGTAGAGTATGGAATCGGAGTTGCATCAGGAACTGATGCGATCGCTCTTGGTTTACAAGCCTGTAACATTGGTTCTGGTGATGAGGTAATTTTGCCTGCAAATACCTTTGTAGCCACTTTAATTGGGGTTTTACGTGCTGGTGCAAAACCTCTTTTGGTCGATTGTAAACCAGAAACTGCATTAATTGATTTAGAAGCAGCAGCTAGGGTAATTACACCTAATACAAAAGCCATTATTCCCGTACATTTATACGGTCAAATGGTTTCACCCACAGAGCTGTTGGACTTTGCAAATACTTATAAACTACTCATTTTTGAGGATGCTGCTCAGGCACATTTGGCAAGTAGAGAAGGGTATCATGCTGGTTCTGTGGGCATAGCAGCAGCTTTTAGTTTTTATCCCAGTAAGAATTTGGGAGCATTGGGTGATGGAGGGATGCTAGTAACAAAAGATGCTGATGTTGCCCAAAAAATGTTACGCTTACGTAATTACGGTGCATCATCTAAGTATTATCACACAGAGCCAGGTACTAATAGCCGCTTGGATACATTGCAAGCTGCCATTTTACTGGAAAAATTACCCTATTTACCTCAATGGAATAGCGATCGCTATCAGGCTGCACAGCAATACAATCTTGAGCTGAATTCTGTAGCATTGCCAGGTATTAACCCAATCCAAAACCATAGTCAATCTGGTCATGTTTATCATCTTTATGTTATCAGGGTAGATGCTAATTCTAGTATTCAACGTTCCTGTCTTCAGGAAAAAATGACAGCAGCAGGAATTCAAACAGGTATTCATTATCCAATTCCTTGCCATTTGCAACCAGCATTTACCAACTTAGGTTATCAACCTGGAGATTTTCCCCATGCGGAAAAATTATCTCAACAGATATTATCTTTACCTATGTATCCGGGTTTAACCCATAGTCAAGTTAAAGCAGTTGTGCTAGAAATTATGCACAGTGTCAGCCCACAAAAAAACAAGCTACTATATATTTAAAGCATCAATTAAATAATAGATAATGGGAGGTCTTTCGCTGGTAAAAAATTAGAATATTCTTCCTAGTGAAATTCTAATAATTAAGAACTTAACCGATAACTAAAATTGGGATATCTCCATTGATAATCGTGACTTTTTAATAATCAATCTATTAATATATGTCTAAAAAATTATGTTTTTGACAGCAAAAAACAGAAATATATCTCAATTATTAACTAGATTAATTTTACTAGTATTACTGCTACTGTATACACCTATATTAATCCATTGGTGGGATGGTTGGCTGCATAAAAGTATTAGTATCGAGCATGAATACTTTAGTCACGGAATGATTGGCTTACCATTTGCGGCTTATTTAATTTGGATTCAACGTAAGCAGTGGACAAGATTACCAAATAAAACCCATCCTTTAGGTATTATTTTCCTGATTATAGGAGGGATATTTTATCTGAGTGGGGTTAGTGAATGGGTAAATCTTTCTTTTCCTATTATTATTACAGGAATTTGCCTGTGGCTTAAAGGCTTTGCTGGTTTAAAATTACAGAGTTTTCCTTTAATTCTGATATTTTTTGCTACCCCTAATTCTCTTCCTTATTTGATAGCTCCCTTAACACTGCCTCTACAAAGCTTTATAGCAGGTACTGCTGGTTTTATTCTGAATCAGTTGGGCATGGATGTAAATGTTGAGGGAATTAATATCTTTGTGGCAGGAAAAATTGTAGAAGTAGCCCCCTACTGTGCAGGATTAAAAATGTTGTTTACTACCTTGTATGTGAGCCTCATGTTACTTTATTGGACTGACACTTTATCCTCACGGCAAAAAAGTATTTGGTTTTTATCCATTGCTGTTTTAATTAGCGTCATTGCGAACATTATTCGCAACACAATTTTGACTTTTTTTCATGGTACGGGAAATTCAGCCGCTTTTCATTGGCTACATGATGGTTGGGGTGGAGACTTGTACTCTGCTTTGATGCTTATAGCATTAGTACCAATTTTGAACTGGATGAATAAATATTTTACCTCACAATCAATAATCTCAGCATGGGATTAGCGCTATGCACAAGTAATAAGTAATAAGTAATCGGTTTACTACTAATAGGTTTGGGTATTCAACAATGTCCTAACATAATTGCATATTACTATAATTTGTAATTCTTCCGTGTCCAGATTTGATTAGATGGAATTGTTGCTAATGAGTTCTTTGTCTAATTTATTCAGGAAAAATTATTTTCCCCAAATAGCATTATTGATATTATTAGGGTTGTTGTTAATCATCGGAGCTTTCCCTGGATATTTCCAAGGAAAATGGCAATGGCAAGAACCACCTCCTGTGAGTCAACTAAAGGAATTAAAAAGTTTGCGTCAGACTGGCTTAACTATTCCTGGATGGCAAACTGTTGAACAAACAGAAAAAATAATTGATAAGCAAAAATGGTCTTTGCAATTGGTGAAACAGCAAGGGGAAAAAATTCAAGCCATTATTATGTTATTGCCACAAAATGGCCCTAGAAATCAACCGCAAGTGGAGTGGACAACTATAAATGGCTTTTGGAATTGGGATATAGCTCAATATCGTCTGGCTGAATTGAGTATTAAGCCAACATCAAGTTTGAATAGTCAAAAAAATCAACTCACAGCAAGGTTCTTTCGTGCCTCTACAGATAGACAGACCTTTGCCGTATTACAATGGTATGCTTGGCAAGATGGTGGGCATCCATCGCCTTTTCGGTGGTTTGTAGTAGATCAAAAATCTCAATGGCAAAGTCAACGGACTGCTTGGGTTGCAGTTAGTATTATCTTACCAATGGAACCACTAGGGCAAGTGGAAAAATATTGGCATGAGGTGCAAACTCTAGGACAACAAGTACAAACTGCATTAAATGCAACTTTTTGAAATCCAAGGATTACACTGGTATAAAAAACATATTTTCTATTTTTACAGGTTACAGTTAAATAAGCCTTGGCGCACTGATGTCTATAATTCCCAATTTTTCTATGCGTTCATTTCGCGCCCTATCTACTGTCACCCTGCAAATAGGGGTATTTTTTCTCACCGCTGTTCATCCTGCTTTTGCTCAAACCACGTCACCACCTACAGTACCAAAGAAACCTCTTATACCTCTATCAGAGGCTGAGGTCATTAATTCAGAGTCTAGTACTCCCTCCTCCCGATTTAATCGCTATATTCTTGGTTCTGGAGACGGGGTGGGAATCCAAGTTCAACGTCCTCCTGGTGCTTATCGCCTGGGGGAAGGGGATGCAATTAGTGCGGTGGTGCAGCGTTTCCCAGATTTGAGTTTTCAGGCGGCAATTAATCCGGAAGGTAATATTATTGTTCCATTATTAGGAACTGTATCACTAAAGGGATTGACCTTGTCAGAAGCACAAGAAAAAATTCGTTTGGGCTTAAATCGTTATGTGGTGAACCCGATCTTAGTACTATCATTGGTTGGTCAACGTCCCAGGTTCAATTTCCAAGGGGTAATTAGTCCTGAGGGCAATATTTTAGTTCCAGAAGTAGGGGCAGTGTCCTTACAGGGGTTGACCTTGTCAGAAGCGCAAGAGAAAATTCGCTTGAGCTTGAGTAAAATTTTGGTTGAACCCATAGTAGCAGTCTCTTTGGTTAGCCCGCGACCAGTCAGAGTAACTATTAGTGGAGAAGTTTTTCGACCGGGAATTTATCCTGTAAATTCTCCTATACCCAGAGTCACAGATGTGTTATTGACTGCTGGAGGCTCTACAATGATGGCAGATTTACGACAAATCACAGTTCGTCGCCAACTAGTTGATGGTTCAGTCATATCGAAAACTATTGACTTATACTCCCCTTTACAAAACGGTAGTTCACCCCCTACTTTACGTCTCCAGGATGGTGATGCCATTATTGTTTCCCGACGGGAAGTTGGTAGTGATGATGACTATGATCGCAATTTGGTAGCTCGTTCATCCCTAGCTGTTCCTCAAATCAAGATTCGGGTATTGAATTATGCAGCAGGTGGTATTACTACGGTTTCTTTACCCAATGGTAGTAATTTTATTGATGCTCTATCTGGTGTGAGTACCAATAATGCTAAACTCACAAAAATTGCCTTGATTCGTTTTGACCCCGAACGTGGTCAAGCAATTACCCAAAAGTTGAATGGGAAAAAAGCATTAGGAGGGGATGCATCTCAAAATGTGCCATTGCAAAATAATGATGTTATCGTTATTGGTCGAACACTAATTGGCCAAATTACTAATACTCTAACTACTATTACTAGACCATTTTTTGATATTCGTAGTTTTATTCGTTTCTTTGAGACCTTTAGATAACTGGACTTTCCATTATCAATTTTTAGCTCTCTAATTTTTCAACTAACTCTGTAACTGATAACTGAAATGACTCCACCCATTCTTAAACGCTATATTATTGCTTTTGAAAAGTATAAATGGATTGGAATAGCTAGTTTTACTTTGATTGTTGCAGGCTCAACAGTGGTAGCAATACAACCACCACCACCAACTAAATATGTGGCAAGTGCAGCCTTAACCTATAGTGGGCCTACGGTTTCATTTTCTGCTACTGGTAGTCAAATTCAACAACAGGGTCAGGAACTGAGAAAAGGATTTTTATTATCTGATGCAATTATTAATGCAGTCGCAGCAAAAGTTAAGGTCAAAGCAAAAATTCTGGCTAAAAATATTGATCTTAAGCTACCTCGAAAAAACAAGGCTGGGGAATTAGAATCAACAATTATTGAACTCAAGTATCAGGGTACTAATGCCAAGCAATCTGAAGAAACCTTGTCGGCATTCATGCAAGCAATGATACAACTGAGTGCTGTTCGTAACACCAGAAGATTAGAAGCGATTATTAAAAAGATTAACGAGCGTCTCCCCCAGGTAAAAAAAGAATTAACATCCGCTGAGAAAAAACTGGAAACTTATGATCGGATTCAAGGACCAGCAATTTTAGCTGCTCAGAATGGTATCTTGCTCAATGGAATTACGGGGAGTCAAAACCAACAACGGCAAATTCAACTCACTCTTTCGGGAATAGATGCTCAGATTCGCAGTTTGCAGTCAAAATTGGGTTTAAATGTGAATGAAGCTTATGTTTCTTCTGCTTTGAGTGCCGATCCGATTCTTGCCAGTTTGCGATCGCAAATTTATCAAGTAGAATCCCAAATGGAGGTACTGAGGAAAGATTTACGCCCCGAACACCCAACAGTAGTGCAATTGCAACGTCAAAAAGAGGCAGCAGAAACCCTTCTACAACAGCGAGCAGGGGAAGTTGTGGGAGGGAATGGTAGTACTGCTCCTTTACCACCTACGGTTAAGGGGATTCGTGCCCAAAGTAATTTAGATCCAGCACGTCAGCAACTAGCAAACCAACTTGTAGCTCTACAAACTCAAAAAGAAACTCTCAAACAACAATTAATTGACCAAAATCGGGAAGAGAAACGATTACGGCAGGAGTATTCTTTAATACCTAATAAGCAGTTGGAGCGATCGCGTTTAGAACAAGAAGTATTACTGAAAAAAGCTGTTTATGACAAAATCCAGGCAAAATTAGTTGATGCCAAAACCGCAGAGGCAGAAACAGTTAGTAGTTTGGGTATTGCCAGAAATCCAGTGGCGAAGGCTCCAGCCACAATTCCTAGAAGTATACCTATTACCCTTGGGGTAGGTATATTTATGGGTTTATTGGTTGGTGGTGGGATTATATTCCTTTTGGGTTCTCTGGAAGGAACTTTCAAAACCAGGGAGGATATTCGCAACAGCCTCAAACAACAGGAAGTAGCAATTTTGGCAGAAATACCTTGGATTTGGATGTCTGGGGAAGAGACAAAATCCCATTTGTTACCAACAGTCTTGACTACAACCTCCCCTTATTTGGAATTTTATGAGAAGCTCCGCAGTAATATTCGACGTGTGGGAGAAAATAGTGTCAAAGTAGTTTTAATTACTAGTATTGGTAGTGGTGAAGGAAAAACTGTGAGTTCATATAACTTGGGTATAGCTTCCGCTCGAGCTGGCAAGCGTACTTTAATTATTGAAACAGATTTGCGATCGCCGTCCCAATGCCAATCTTTACAAGTTACTCCTAATGGTGATGGTAATTTGGAACCATTACATTATTACAGCAGCTTGAGTGAATGTATCCATTTAGTTCCAGAGGTGGAAAATTTATACATTGTTCCTAGTCCTGGCCCAATATTACAATCTGCTGCGATCCTAGAATCGAGTGAGATGCGACGACTAATGGAAGATGCTCGCCAACGATTCGATTTAGTTATTTTAGACACTAATCCTCTGGGTATATCAAATGATGCTCTTCTAATGCAACCTTACAGTGATGGTATGGTTTTGGTTACTAGACCCAACTATACCCAAGAAAATATTTTGGTTGAAGCAGTTGATGAGTTACTGGAATCGGATTTGGGTTTATTGGGAGCTGTAATTAATGCGACTGATATTGATGTTCCTTCCTCTCCCATAGATGAAAAGGTAGTAAATGAAACTGGGAGACAGGAGCTACCCTCAGAAGTCTCTTCTGGAGTGGGTAACAATTATAATTAACTGCAAGGAGTAGGGAGTAGGGAGTAGGGAGTTAGGGGTTGGGGAAGAGTTATTTCCATCCTTGATGGTGAATTTTTTGTCATCGGGACTTCCTTCTTCCTTCGTTTAATATTTTTCTCAAAAATAACAAACTCAAGTAAAGACACAAACTGATTTGTGTTTTTACTTGAGATTTTGGGATAAATGTTCAGCCGAACGTATACATCCTGATGATTTAAAAAATTCCTCGTTTCAGACCTAGTATATTCTAATTAATTGTGAATTGTCAGGATCTACAATGCTAAAGTTTACATAAACCTCATTTACCGAAATTAAATTGTCGGATCACCCAAGCCTGTAGTGGGACGTTGTTGATACAAATCTTGAAATACTTGCAGAATAGAGACTACGGCGACTAAGGCAATGATGCCAACAGGTGGTAAACCTTGACTAAAAAATGCGATCGCTATTATTATGGCTGCTGTAACAATGCGATATCTGCTGCGAATTTTGCAATAACGAATTACTCCATATTTATGAAAAATACCTAAAGCTAGGTAACAAAGGGCAACTGCACCACAAAACAACCAACGCACGTTATCCGCTAAAGGTACTCCAGTTTGACTGATTAATACTTGTTCTACTCCTACTCCCATGGCTGTAATACCAATGACAAAGGGTAAATGAGTAAACAGCCAAATATTTATGGCTGATACTTTTCCTTCTGTACGGGCAGTTTCAATGGGTGTTCCACCTAGATTATCGAAGTATATCCACCAGAGACTAAAAGCTGTGACTAAAGCGAAAAATCCGGCAATTACAGTCGCCATGTCCCATTTTTGTTCCGAAACACCATTAACTACAGCGACAATCGCCTCACCCAAAACAATAATTGTAAATAGACCAAATCTTTCCGGTAAATGGGAAGCGTGGGGTAATAACCCCAATTGGAATTTGCTGGCGGTAAAAGGTGTAATAAAATCAACTATAATTCCTGTTGCCCACAACCCAAAACACCAAGGTGCTGGTATAAAAGCTGATATTAACCATAACATAGCCGCGATCGCAAATCCAATGGTATAACGAGTAGTGAGGGGACGGGCATCGGGTATATATATACCGGCACGGATATATTCTATAACTAATAAGATGCGACCGAGAGCGTAGGCAATGGCGAAACCAGAGGAGCTTTCAGCTAAGCCATTATGTATATTAATAGCCAGTGCTGCTGAGGTCATCATTTGTAAACCTACTAACAAACGATGTCCAATATCGTCATTGTCAAAGCGGTTAGCGTAGAAGGTGGTGCCAATCCATGACCACCATACTGGTATAAATAAAACTACAAACCCCAGCAATCCTAGTAAGGAAATATGCTGTTTGAGATTATGTGCTAATTGTGCTACGGCAACGACAAATACTAGGTCGTAAAATAATTCTAGCCATGAGGCTTGTCTGTGTTCTGTATCTTCATTTCCTATGCGTAACCGTGGTGGTTCGAGAAAATTTGTCATAGTCAATTTTGGATTTTAGATTTTAGATTTTACGTTTGGTATGAATTAAACACGTTTTTTTATAAACCTTGATTTTTGGATTACTAACGCAATTACAAT
>NZ_FYBH01000008.1 GCF_900185595.1 Calothrix rhizosoleniae SC01 | reverse complement strand
AGCAAGGTCAATGAATACATCAAAATATACTGTTTGACGTTCTCAACGAACAACTAAAGAATTAACGTGACTCCAAATTAGTGGTGTCAATGCCTTCAAATCATCAGGTTTCATCATATTCATCCAGTCTTGCTCAGATAATACTTTCTGAATCATCAGCGTATTCACATTTACTTATTACTTATTACTTGTTACTTATTACTTATTACTTATTACTTGCGCGTAGCGTTATATCTCATGTTAAAAGCTCATGGTTAACATAAGTTTTTCTCTTCTAGGCTATTCTCAAAAAATAATGATGAAATTGCCCTATGAAACGTGAAACACTAGCAGAGTTAATTATGAGGACTGTAATTGAGTTTGAGCGACGGGAATTGGAACTACAAAAAATTTCCCTCATGCAAGAGAAGAAAGACGCAAGCAAAGGGAACCAGGATAAGTCTCAAGCTGCTTAGTGCAAGTGCAGCAATTCAACCTTAGTGACTTGATTACCATCTACCACTATTCTTTTAACACATCCTTTCAGTAGATTTTGTTTATCCTGGGGTTCGAGTGAGAGCCAGTACCTGGGATTAGAAAAAGCCTGTACAATCCGTTCTTTGGCAATTAAATATTGCTTTGAGGTATCACTTGTAGTTGCGATCGCATCAGCAATCTGCATCCTCATATCTTCTTTCGCTTTTTCAATGGCTGGATTAGATGGCAATGCTTCTAATGTGTTTAAAGATGCCCGCAGAGTCTTGATTTCCCCAGGCTCCTTGGCAATTGTAACTTCTTGTTCCACCAAGGATGCTAATCGCTCGGCTTCCTTGACTAAATAGTTAATCGTTTGTTCCTCCAATTTATCAGAGGAAATCATTCGCCCATTGTGACAAGCTTTAGTGCGATAAAAGCTACATTGGTAGTGATGGCGAATAAAGCCTTGACGCTTGACTAATTTCTTGCATTGGCGACTATAAGCTGAACCACAGTGGGCACACTTGACTAACCCCGCAAATACATTAGTATATTTTTGTTCTGTTGCCCAACGGTTATTGCGGTTTTCCCTGATTTTGGCTTTGATACATTCATGTTCCTCTCGAGTAATAATTGCTTCATCCTCATGGGTTTTCCATGTCACTTCCCACTCGTCAAAGGGTTTGCGATGTCCTTTGGGACGAACTATGGTGTTATAGGGTGTTCCCCCTGCATAAACGGGATTGACAAGGATGGAGCGCAATCCGGAAACTGACCATTTTAGCCCTGTGTGCGGGTAACGCAGATTTAAGCTGCCACCACGGGATTTATGAATATTTTCTAAGACAATTTCATCTTCTTGTGTGAGGACATTAACTTTAGTATCTTTGGTTTTAGATACTGCATTAGTTTGAATCCCAAACATCTGATGTAGCTGTTTGGCAGTTTGGGATACTGTACCTACTGTCAAAAAGGTATCAAAAACAAACCGCATTAATTCAGCAACTGTCATTTCTTGCTGATTTGCAATTAGACATATACAGGGGCGATGATCCCGTTTATATTTCTCCCCATCCACCACAAAACCTAAAGGTGCGTTCCAATGGGGTTTTTTGTGAGCCTTGCGGGTATCTCGTTCCTTTTTAACTCGCATTCCCAACATTTTAACTTCGTATTTAGCCGCAGCCAAACGTACATCGATGGTAAGTTCACCGCCAATGCTGGACATATCAAATGGCTCATCTAGTGCAGTCGGTTGGATACCTTTTTTCTTTAAAGCATCCATTAACTGATAAAACATCATTGATGATGACGTTAGACGATCAATTCTAATAAAAAGCAACTGGGAGACTTTATGTATTGCGACTGTATTAATGTCATCAATTAGTTGTAATAAACCTTTACGTTTGTCACTGGTGCGGCTTTCCACATCGTAATATATTTTTGTCGCTCCAGCAGTTCGTAAACGCCGCATTTGCTTGATTAATGCGCCTTTATCATCTGCTTGCTCATCAGTTGAAACACGAGCGTAAGCCCAAATCTCCATATACTACACCATAGAAGCGATATAATTATATTACCTGATAGTCAACGCATTATTAGCTTACTGTTCACCGAGCCAGTAGACTTCTTCGTTGGAAACTCCTACGGTAAGTATCTGTGGCGCGATACCAAGATTCCTATGGTTCGTATCGGTTATCCTCTGTTTGACCGTCACCACTTACACCGCTATTCCACACTTGGTTACAAAGGTGGTATCAACCTCCTGAACTGGATTGTTAACACCTTGTTAGATGAGATGGATCGCGTCAGCAACGTTGCTGGTAAGACAGATATCTCCTTTGACTTAATTCGTTAGATTCTTTTGATGAACTAACTCCACGCCAACAAAGGGAAAGGAAAGGCAATAATAAATAAGTAATTATTCATTTTGCCTTTCTTTTTTACCCTTTTCCTTGTGCTTATAGCGCTACGCAGTAATAAGTTTATTATTCACAGGTTTGGGATTTCAACAATAGACCCGTCCTAATTGCTTACTGCTATAGATATGGAAAAAATATTCGTTCATCATAAATTTTGTAAAATATTTACTTGTTTGAAAATGATTTGAGGGAGATACTTAATTCATAAGAGCGAACTCTGCACCCAAGAATATATTTTCAGCTAGTTGAAACCAAAATATTCACTACAAGCGATATTAATCCCACGTTTGAGCTAGAAAGTAACGATGAGCGATCGCAGAGTACGAAAATCTCACAGAAATTTTTAGCAACGGGCGATCAGTAAATTATAAGTTCTGAGTTTTCAATAGGAAATATTGTTGATTCAAATCTCATAAATTATACCGCCATCCAATTCCTAGTTGCCAACTATCAATTACCACTTACCTACCCGCAATTAAGCCATGATCGGTACCCAAGGCAAAATTAATCAGCTGCTCACTGAACCAGGATGTGAACATAATCAAGGGAATCAGGATAAAAAAAATAAATGCAAACAACAGGCTCAACCAGGAGCCGCTCAAGGAGGATGTGCATTTGATGGAGCAATGATTGCTCTTGTTCCCATTACAGATGCAGCCCATTTAGTCCACGGACCGATCGCTTGTTCTGGTAATTCTTGGGGTGGTCGCGGTAGTCTGTCTTCTGGCCCTTTATTATATAAGATGGGATTCACCACGGATTTGACCGAAAACGATATCATTTTTGGTGGTGAGAAGCGTCTCTATAAAGCTATCCAGGAGGTGGCAAATAATTACAATCCTGCTGCTGTATTTGTATATGCTACGTGCGTTACAGCTTTGATTGGTGATGATCTTGATGCTGTTTGTAAGGTGGCTGCGAAAAAAACTGGTTTACCTGTAATTCCAGTGCATTCAGCCGGATTTGTGGGTAGTAAGAACTTAGGGAACCGCATTGGCGGTGAGGCTTTACTAGACCATGTTGTGGGTACGGATGAACCGGAATACACAACACCTTATGATATTAACTTGATTGGTGAGTATAATATTGCCGGGGAAATGTGGAATGTTCTACCCCTATTCAAAAAATTAGGGATTCGCGTTTTGGCAAAAATTACCGGTGATGCACGTTACCAAGAAGTAGCTCAGGCTCACCGTGCCAAACTAAATGTGATGATTTGCTCCAAAGCCCTATTGAATATGGGTAGAAAGATGGAGGAAAAATATGGGATTCCTTATATTGAAGAATCTTTCTACGGTGTAGAAGATGTCAATCGTTGTTTACGCAATATTGCAGAGAAATTAGGCGATATAAATTTACAGTGGCGTACTGAGAAATTAATTGCCGAAGAAACTGCTGATTTAGATACAGCCTTAGCCCCCTACCGCGATCGCCTTAAAGGTAAACGAGTAGTTATCTATACCGGAGGAGTGAAGAGTTGGTCAATTGTGTCTGCTGCTAAAGACTTAGGGATGGAAGTTGTAGCTACCAGTACCAAGAAGAGTACAGAAGAAGATAAAGCTCGTATTAAGCAGTTATTAGGTAAAGATGGTATTACCTTAGAGAAAGGTAATCCCCAAGAAATTCTGCGAATTATCAGTGAGACTAATGCAGATATGCTGATTGCTGGTGGTCGTAACCAGTATACTGCCCTCAAAGCCAGAATTCCGTTCCTAGATATTAACCAAGAACGCCATCACCGCTACGCAGGCTACATTGGCATGATAGAAATGGCAAAGGAATTGGATGAAGCTCTCTACAGCCCCGTATGGGAACAAATTCGTCAATCCGCACCCTGGGGATGAAGAATAGAGGGAAGGAGTGAAGGAGGGAAAGAGGGAAAGAGGGAAGGAGTGAAAGATAAAAAATCTTAACTCCTAACCATCAACCCTCAACCATCACTCCCTCACTCCCTCACTCCCTCACTCCTTCACTCCCCCACTCTCCCACTCCCTCACTCCCTCACTCCCCCACTCCCCCACTCACTCTCCTCAATCTCTGAAGTAAAAACATGGCAATTGTCACGACTCCCAACAAAGCAGTTGTAGTAAATCCTCTCAAACAAAGCCAAGCTTTGGGTGCAACTTTAGCCTTTTTAGGATTAAAAGGAATGATGCCTTTGTTGCATGGTTCTCAAGGTTGTACCGCTTTTGCCAAGGTTATTTTGGTACGTCATTTCCGGGAAGTGATTCCCCTTTCTACTACGGCGATGACGGAAGTTACAACCATTTTGGGTGGTGAAGATAATGTAGAACAGGCAATTCTCACCCTGGTCGAAAAAGTGAAACCAGAGGTGATTGGTTTGTGTACCACTGGACTGACGGAAACCAGAGGGGATGATATGCAAGGGATCCTCAAGGATTTTCGCAAGCAACATCCAGAACTAAATGATTTGCCCATTATACTAGTCTCCGCACCAGATTTTAAAGGTGCATTACAAGATGGGTATGCAGCTGCGGTAGAGAGTATGGTGAAAGAATTACCTCAACCAGGAGATACAAAACCACAACAAATTAATCTTTTAGTCGGTTCAGCATTTACCCCTGGGGATGTGCAACATATTAAAGAGATTATCTCTAGCTTTGGATTAATACCTATTTGCGTGCCAGACTTGTCACTATCAATGGATGGACATCTAGATGATGGTTGGAGTCCCATTACGAATGGTGGTACTACCCTGGAGCAACTACAAAGTATGGGGAGTTCTGCTTTTACCTTAGCTTTGGGTGAAAGTATGCGGGGTGCAGCGGAAATTTTGTTAGAGCAATTTGGTATACCCTATGAGGTGTTTGCAGAACTGACAGGTTTAAAGCCAGTAGATGAATTTATTATGGCATTATCTGATATTAGTGGTCATGCCGTCCCAGAAAGATACAACCGCGATCGCAGACAAGTACAAGATGGGATGTTGGATAGCCATTTCTATTTTGGTCGCAAGCAAATCTCCCTAGCTCTAGAACCAGATTTACTCTGGTCTACAGTTAATTTTCTCCAGTCTATGGGAGCAGAAATTAAGGCTGCTGTTACCACTACTCGTTCACCTTTATTAGAAAAACTACCAGTAGAAACCGTTACCATTGGTGACTTTGAAGACTTTGAAAAGTTAGCCGAGGGTTCCGATTTATTAATTGGTAACTCTCATACCCATGCGATCGCTAAACGTTTAAATATTCCTCTTTATCGCCACGGATTCCCCATATTTGACCGTTTAGGTAATGGTCAAGTTACAAGAGTGGGTTATCAGGGAACCATGCAAATGTTATTTGATATTGGTAACAAATTTTTAGATGCAGAGGAAGCAAAAACCAAACATATTAATGGTGATTTGTAATTTATATTATCTGCAATTAATCGTTATTGACTGCTAATTAGATTTACTAGCCTACAATTATTCAGTATCATCACAACAATGAAAATTGCCTTCACTACGAGCGATAGAGTACATATAAATGCTCATTTTGGATGGGCAAGAGAGATTGATGTTTATGAGGTTTCTCCCGACGGGTATAAGTTCCTAGAAACTCTCAAATTTGATGGGGATTTAAAGCAGGATGGTAACGACGACAAATTAACACCAAAACTTGATGCTATAAATGATTGTACCATTGTTTATGTATCAGCTATTGGTGGTATTGCCGCAGCCCGTCTCATCAAAAAAAAGGTGACTCCAGTCAAGGCGAAATCAGATAGTGATGAAATTATTACTGTCTTAAATAAATTAGTCCAAACTCTTAAGGGTAATCCTCCACCTTGGTTACGCAAAGCTTTGCAAAAAGATAAGGGAAGTTTCTTAGAAGCGGAATTGGAGGATTAATTGATGACTAATACTAATAGTATTAATGGTACAGCCCAAAATGAAGCCGTGAATTCACCATTTCTCAAAGCGATAATTCAACAAATTCGCGGTCAAGATGTTTATGGTGTTTATCGCAATTGGTCTGAGGAGTTAATTCTCAAACCCTACATAGTTAGCAAGAAAAAAAAGCGGGAAATTTCTGTAGAAGGTGAGGTAGATCCAGTCACTGTAGGGCGAATTATGGCTTTTTATCGAGCTGTCGCCGCTTGTATTGAGCAGGAAACTGGTTTACTGTCACAGGTTGTAGTTGATTTAAACCATGAAGGTTTTGGTTGGATATTAGTATTTTCTGGTCGATTATTGCTAGCTAAAAAAGCTATACGTGATGCCCATAGATTTGGCTTTGAATCTTTGGAGAAGGTGACTGAAGAAGGTGAAAAGCTAGTTCAGAAAGGTATTGATTTAGCTAAACGTTTTCCAGAAGTAGGAAAACTCTAATAAAAGTTAGGTGTTAGGAGTTAGTTGTTAGTTGTTAGGTATTAGGAATCAGAATCACTCATGGGTCAAAATACCAAGACCTACCTGTATAACTATTTCAAACCCCTAACTTTACACATATGGTCAATCCAAAATCCAAAATCCAAAATCCAAAATTGTTATGACTCAAGTAGAGCAAACAAATATTGAAGAGCTAAAAACAAAAATCAAGCGACTTAATAGTAAAGCAGGTCAAATGAAAATGGATCTGCATGACTTAGCCGAAGGTCTACCAACAGATTACAAAACCCTGATGGATGTTGCTCAAGCAACATATGACATATATCAACAGTTGGATGATCTAAAGCAACAACTGAAAAAAATGGAGCAGGGAAAATGACTTGGGATATAGATAAATTCCAACAACTTGCGGATGCAGAAGAGTATTTTGCATTCTTTGATATGCCCTACGAGCAAGAAATTGTTAATGTCAATCGCTTACATATATTGAAAAAATTTTCCCAATATATTCAAGAAATTGATGAGAAATATTCTGACTTAAATTTGTCAGATAAATTAATTCATTATCGTGACGCTTTAGAAAAAGCATATCAGGTTTTTATTGAATCAACACCCCACGAACAAAAGTTGTTCAAAGTGTTTCATGATAAGCCGAAAAATGTAGTTACGCTGACAGAAATCAATTCTGATTAGGAGGTAAAAATTGGTTAACCTAACGCCTACCGAGTTAGAACGTTATCGTCGTCAAATTATGCTCCCCAATTTTGGTGAGCTAGCACAGAAGCGATTGAAGTCAGCCACAGTTATGGTGACTGGTGTGGGAGGATTAGGCGGTACGGCTGCGCTCTACCTAGCGGTAGCAGGCGTTGGGCGACTGGTTCTAGTCCGGGGCGGCGACTTGCGACTGGATGACATGAATCGCCAAATTCTGATGACAGATGATTGGGTAGGTAAACCCAGAGTTTTAAAAGCGAAGGAAACTCTGGAAGCTATCAATCCTGATGTCCAGATAGATGCAGTTCATGAGTACATCACTGCTGAAAATGTGGATTCCCTTGTCCAGTCTGCCGATATGGCTTTAGATTGTGCCCACAATTTCGATGAGCGCAACTTATTAAATGAGGCTTGCGTGCGTTGGCGTAAGCCAATGGTAGAAGCAGCAATGGATGGGATGGAGGCTTACCTGACTACAATTATTCCGGGTGTAACTCCTTGCTTGTCTTGTCTATTTCCAGAAAAACCTGATTGGGATCAACGGGGTTTTTCCGTATTGGGTGCAGTGTCTGGGACATTAGCTTGTTTAACAGCAATGGAAGCAATAAAACTAATTACTGGTTTTAGTCAGCCCTTGTTGTCCCAACTGTTGACAATCGATTTGGCACGGATGGAATTTGCTAAACGCCGTTCTCACCGCGATCGCTCTTGTCCGGTTTGTGGTAATAATGCTCCCTGGCGATATTCTCAATCGAATTCCATGGAAACAACTAGCAATTGTTCTCAATAGTTCTGGAATTAGCTTAAGCCTCGTTTGTCTTAGCTATTGCTAGTAAACTGCTAATTATTTTTGCTTTTCCATGAACCCAAAACTTACCCAAAGATTGATTTTTTGTCACAAGTGAGTAAGTTCCATAACCATCACAAACAACCAACCTTTTCCTCATACCATTTTGGATTTTAGATTTTAGATTTCCCTCTTGGAGGGATACAGAGGGGTTGGATTTGGAGATTGCTACCAAATCAGTCTTTCAACTTTCCATCTGTCTTCATCATTTTTCAAATTGGTATTAATGTTCATCATCCCAAAGATTCAGGAGGTCGAATGACTGTTACTTTAACAGAAAAAGCAGAATTTCAGCTACAAGCATTTCTAGGGAATTCTGCTACCAATACTAATGGCAAAACTAAAGGTATCCGCATCTCTGTTAAAGATGGTGGTTGCAGTGGCTATGAGTATGGCATGGATATTACTAGTACACCACAGCCAGATGATTTGGTGATTGAGCAAGGTAAGGTGACACTTTATATTGATGCCAAAAGTGCCACCGTACTAGAAGGAGTGGTGATTGATTTTGTTGATGGTGTGATGGATAGCGGCTTTAAATTTACCAATCCCAACGCTACTGATACTTGCAGTTGTGGCAAATCATTTAAAACCAGTGACTGTAATTCCCCAGGCGTACCTTGCAACTAAGGTTAGTAGTGCAAGTTGCATTTACCAATCTCAAAGCTATTAGCTTTATCCAGCCTAACTCTATTAAGTTTGAGGAGAATCGGAAAATGGCAACTTATCAAGTCAGACTCATCAGTAAAAAAGAGAATCTCGACACTACCATTGAGGTAGATGAAGAGACCAATATTTTAGAAGCAGCAGAAGACCTAGGTATTGATCTACCTTCTTCTTGTCGTTCTGGTTCTTGCTCTAGTTGTGTTGGGAAGATTGTTGAAGGCGAAGTTAATCAAGATGACCAAAACTTCCTAGATGATGAGCAGGTAGAAAAAGGATTTGCTTTACTTTGTGTTACTTATCCACGCTCTAATTGCACAATTAAAACCCATCAAGAAGCTTATCTCGTCTAATTTTTTATTTCTGCCCTTAGCCAATAGCACTGAAGTCGTAGCTGGTAATTAATCAGTTACGACTTTTTTTATTTCTTAATCAGTATTTACTATTAAATTACAATAGCTGAATTTGTATAAAAAAACTTGTTTTATTCAACAGCAACCATAACCTCACTGGCTTTCATTACGGCATAAACTTCTTTACCGATGGTCAAATGTAAATTATCGGCTGAAGATTTTGTAATTACTGAGACTACTTCTATACCAGGAGCAATTTCTATTGTTATTTCTGTACTGACAACTCCAGGAATAATTTTTGTTATTTTACCTTTGAGATTATTGCGAGCACTAATTTTCATATATTATTTTGTCAGTTTGGCATTGTGTATGCTTAAAATCCTAGCAATATCAGATAATATGAATGAATTTCTTCAGGTTTTGTTCAGGATTAAGCAACAAAACCCAACATTATCAATATGATTGTTGGGTTTCACTATCTTCAATCCAACCTAGGCCATATTTAGCTTTCATCCTTAAATAAACGGTATTTAATTATAAATCCTGAAACCCTGATTATTCCATTCGCCTTAGATATTTATACGGAGAGAGTTTATTGTTGCTTTAATTAATTAATATGGTAATTTAAAGTGAATTCATTAATCAGTTTAACTACTGATTAATAAAAGAGGCTATAACTTGAATTAAGGAATTATACAGTTGATTCAATTTTAAAAAAGTCTATAACATATGCACCTGAAAAAATTATCTATAGCAGCCGCGATCGCAGTAACTACAACCGTCGGTAATGTTGGTTTAAACACTGACAAAGCAGCAGCAGTTAATTTTATATCTGAACAAACCCATATCAACTTTGATGAAAATGTTGGTGTTGGTAGGAATCCTCTAAAGCGAAAAAGAGACAATCCCGGACCTAAACTAGACTATCTTTGGGCTGACTATGGTTTAAATATGGATTCTAGTAAGAAAGAATTATGGTTGTATAACAGTAGCTGTGACCCCAATAAATCATTTGAAAATGGGGGGTGTGCTGGTGGTGATGAAGATTTAGCCACAGGTGAAGGTGAATATGACGGGTATACCTATAATTCAGAGGCTCAGGGTCAAGTTCTAATTATTCAAGAAAATAGGAGTAACGAAGCAGATGATTTTGGAGGTGGTGGCACAATCACTTTTGATTTCACTGATGAGTTGGGAGTCGATTTTCATGATATTGGTTTGCTAGATTTCGACGATCCTGGTAAACCAACATTTAAGTTCACTTTTCTTAATGGCACTTTTGAAGAATTAAGTTTTGGGGAGGATGCGGATGAAAATGACGATCGCGTTACTCTTTTAAGTACAGATGGGGATGGTAATGCACTCAAAGGAGATAACTCCTTGAGAAAGTATGATTTCAATTTTGAGAATGTGAAAAAATTAGAAATCACCCTACCTGGAAGTGGTGCTGTTACCCATTTGAACTATACCCGCAAACGTCGCGTACCTGAACCTACTTCTGCTTTGGGTTTATTAGTTGGCGCTTTCGGCATGGTTTCTGTTGTCAGAAAGAGGCAGGGAGCAGGGAGCAGGGAGCAGGGAGCAGGGGAAAGAATTTAAAGATTAATTATTTGTATCAGATTTTTCGTGAATGGATTGTTAATTCCTCTGCAATCACACAGATTCAATTGTTTTTAATTTATTTATCAAATTCTTACCCTCTTCCCCTCAGGGCGGGGAAACCCCGCCCCTACTCCTTCACTCCTTCCCTCCTTCACTCCTTCTCTCTTCCCCCTGCTCCTTTTCCTCTTCATTCTCACCCTAGTGTATATACTTAAGGTATAGATACTTTTAATATGTATTTGGGTGGATTGTGAGAAATTCTAAACTAATCGCCTTATTTTTAAGCTTATCTCTAGCTGCAACACCTCAACTAGCATCTGCCCAAACCCCTGTTAAGGAGCTATTTCAACAAGGCAATGCAGCCCAAAATGCAGGGAAATACTCACAAGCTGAAGTAATTTGGCGTAGATTATTGCAAATTGAACCAAAAAATGCTAATGCTTACGTTGGTCTAGGGAATGCACTGTATTACCTAAATAAACTAGAGAAAGCTCTTGCCGCATATCAAACAGCTATTCAAATTGAACCGAAAAATGCTTATGCCTACAATGGTTTGGGCTGGGTGCTGTTTGCCCAAAAGAAACCCAATGAAGCGATCACTGCATTCCAAACAGCTATCCAACTAGACCCCAGATATGCGAATAACTATGATGGACTAGGCACAACATTATCCGAACAGGGCAAGCTGAATGAAGCGATCGCTGCATATCAAAAAGCTATCCAAATAGATCCTAAATATGCCAGAGCATACTACAATCTGGGGATTGCGCTGTATGACCAGAAGAAACTAGAACAAGCGATCGCCGCCTACAAAAAAGCCATCCAACTCAACCCCAACTATGCTACTGCTTACAACAATCTGGGGATTGCGCTGGGAAAGCAGAAGAAACTAGAACAAGCGATCGCTGCCTACAAAAAAGCCATCCAACTCAACCCCAACTATGCTATTGCTTACAACAATCTGGGGACTGCGCTGGGAAACCAGGGAAAACCAGAACAAGCGATCGCCGCCTTCCAAAAAGCGATCCAACTCAACCCCAAGGATGCTAATGCTTACTACAATCTGGGAGTTGTGCTGGGAAAGCAGAAGAAAGTAGAACAAGCGATCGCTGCCTACAAAAAAGCCATCCAACTCAACCCCAACTATGCTACTGCTTACTACAATATGGGGGTTGCGCTGTATGACCAGAAGAAACTAGAACAAGCGATCGCTGCTTTCCGAAAAGCCATCCAACTCAACCCCAAGGATGCTGATACTTACATCTATCTGGGGAATGTTCTATCTGACCAGAAGAAACTAGAACAAGCGATCGCTGCCTACAACAAAGCCATCCAACTCAACCCCAAATTGGCTGGTGCTTACAGCAATCTGGGTCTTGCGCTGAGAAACCAAGGGAAACTAGAACAAGCGATCCAAAAATATCGATATGCTCTGAGTTTACCAGATGATAAAACTGGAACTCCCACAACTGTCCATACCTTAGCTCACAATGGTTTAGGTTTAGTCTTACAGCAACAAGGAAAGCTCAAAGAAGCGATTACTGAATTTAAGCAAGCAATTGCCTTAGACAAAAATTATGTAACAGCCCAAAACAATCTCAAGGAAGCAAAACGATTGTTGGCATTACGACGCAATCCACCCCCAGCAAGAGTAGATGATCGCCAATGGTTGCCTAATCCCAAAGATGAACCTTTAGTTGGTGTGTTGCGTTCTGTGGTGCGAATTGTTGCGGAAATTCCCACTGGTAATAATATTGGTGCTGGTTGGGTAGTCAAACGGGAGGGAAACACAGCCTGGATTATCACCAATCGCCATGTAGTCACCGATGCACAACGCACACAACGCCGCAGCGAAAAAATTGAATTGGAATTTTTTAGCGAACCGCCCCCTGGCAAGTTTCCTCCGCGCTACAAAGCTCAAATTGTGAAAATTACAGATGCCAATGACCCCATAGATTTAGCTTTACTAAAAGTTACAGGCATCCCCAAAGATATCCAACCCTTGACAATGTATTCTGGAATTGTACCCCGTACTACTGAAGTCATTGTCATTGGTCATCCTAGTAATGGCGCTGACTGGACTACCGAATCTGGCAGGGTTAGCAATGTCATATCCCAAGAAAACAAACTGCAAATCACAGCCACCCTTGCAGAAGGTAATTCTGGAGGACCAGTGATTGATCGAGAGAAACAGCAAGTTGTTGGTATTTTAGTGTCTATTAAAGATCCTGATCTGAAACGAAAGGATGAAAATAAAAATAAGGATGAACCTGATAAATCTTCCTCTAACACAGGTGATTTTGGTTTTGCCTATTACATGGATGTAGTCGTGAAAAAACTGCGGATATGGGGAATCCGGTAATTATGAAATATCAATTTCTATACACAAGTTTATTTCTGTTCAGCCTTAGTACACTTCCAGCCCAAGCTTGTCCTACCGGTAATCCTCGAACAACTACCTATATGCGCCGGGAGAATAACCGGTGTGAAGGTATTCAAAGCAGGAATGTTGTCAGTGGCATTAACTTAATTTCCATTGCAACTCGTGGTATCACCAGCTATCCCAATTTCCTCACTTTGCAAATTCCTCGCCTAGGTAATACCAACCCAGACATAAAAGTCCAATCCTTGAGTAAAAATTATCTATTAGATCAACTCTCTTTGCGACGAAGGCGAAATCGCTTTAGTTTTAAGTTAAAATCCCATGTTTTAAAGAAAGCTAATGTTCCCCCCCAGAGTCTCCGCGCCCTAGCTGAAGTTAACGCAGTTTATCTCCCTGTAACTATTGGGCGTACCTCTGGAAAATATGAATTTGTTTTTTATAGTTCTCGTCGGTCGAAGTTCTCTACTTTTGAAATTTTGCGTAACGGTAAAGTTGTCCACAGTAGCCCACGTAAATATGCCAGACGTGGTGAAACAATCTTTACTTGGAATGGCAAACAAGCTCGTCGGGGTCGCTATCAAATCCATGTCATAGCTGAACAAGAAAGAATTGGCAGACCAGCAGAAAAATTTAGACGGCGTTATTATTTTCAACATAATCCTAACTGGCTGAAATAAATTATGGCACGGAGACAAAAGACTAGCTGGTTGCTGCGACATATGAGTCGTTTGAGAACTTCGTTTATAGATAAGATTTTCAGACCTGTAAAAAAATATTTAGCAGGCAACAAGCTAGTCGTTTTTGTGCTACTTTTACTTATCACCTTTACTGTTATCAGTCTTGCTGCCCTGGTTCCTGGGATTCATGTATTTGAAGGTAATCTGATAGTAGAAGAAATGAGTTTTACCTATGCCGAGCAGCAACCTAAACTTTTTCTCCAAACAATCAGGCATATCAGTAATCTAGAAAGTCAAGGTATTCAAGCATTAACTTTCACAGGCAAATTTACTAGCCCATCCGCACCACAACTTAATCAGTTAGATACCCTGACAATTGAACTAACTGATAGCACAAGTAGATTCATTATCATTCCAGTCAATTCCCCGGAAACTAGTGAAATAGATATTAATGAACTCAGGCTACAACCCAATACAAAAGTTATGGGACTGAGTTACGATTCTTACCGTAAGAGACTAGCTTTTTCTCTACAACCCCAACCTACACCAGAGTTAGGTAATCGAGAGAATATTTTTAAAATTTATTTAGGAGAACAGCCACTGAAAATTTTTTTAGAAGGTTATAAATTACCAGGTGTAAATTTACCAGAGAATCCAGATGAGCAAGCACAATTAGAGTTGAATGTAAATCCTGATAATAAAGAATTAAATTTAAAAATTACTCAAGATAATACTATTTCTCTTACTGTATCTAAACCACCTGAAGAAAATGAGCAGCAATGGTTTCATGGCAGAATTGCTACTAAAGATGTAAAATTTCAACGTTTATTAAGAAGTGGTGATATTAGAGACGATTTGGCTATTTCTACCATTCTTGAAGGCAAAGTTCGCATGGCAGAGCAGGAAAGAGAAATTCAAAAAAATCAATTCCTCATGTCAGAAAAACCTGATGTTCCTTTAAACATTGAATTAATCCGCCATCTGCAAATTGTCCCCAAAAAAGGTTTAGAAGTTCGTTTTTCTGGTAAAACTCAACAACTGAAAATAGGGCTAGATAAAGATTTTCCAGTTTCTACTATTCAAGGTAGTCAGTTAGATGGCATTTTACCTCGTGATGCGATTATTGCGATCTTCTCTTTCGCCGCAGGTACGATTACTTCTTTGTTGTCTTATGTGATTGAGAATGTCTCAAAATCAACCTCAAACTAGGGGTAAGCAGTAAGGTGGGCAGTGCCCACCCTACGAATAATAAGGGTTAAAGGCGATAATTCTCGCAATAATCATACGGACATTGTTGAAGTCCCAAACCTATAAACAATAAATTTATACCAATTCAAATAATGTTTGCAACATATAAATTATTCGTAAGGGCACGGCACCAGTAAGATACTTTTATATATTGAAAGATTGTAGATGCCGTGCCCCTACCCATCTGTCCCATTCTTTTTCAAAATGGTGTTATTACTTATTACTTATTACTTAATTTTCTATTCTGCTAAATCTTGAAACATGGGAGTACTCAGGTAACGTTCCCCAAAGGAAGGCTGAATCATGACGATTAAAAGACCTTTATTTTCTGGACGTTTTCCTACCTGTATGGCTGCACCTAAGGCTGCACCAGAGGATATACCAGATAATAACCCTTCTTCCTTCGCTAAACGCCTACCTAAAGCCATAGCCTCTTCATCTTTGACTGTCACCACCTCGTCAATTAAATCTGTACGCAGAACTTCCGGTACAAATCCGGCTCCAATTCCTTGGATTTTATGGGGCCCAGGCTCACCACCTGATAGGATAGGACTATTGCTTGGTTCTACTGCGATCGCTTTTAATGTTTGTTTACGTTTTTTAATAACTTCCGCAATTCCGGTAATCGTACCACCAGTACCCACCCCAGATACCACAATATCAACCTTTCCATCGGTATCTGTCCAAATTTCCTCGGCAGTAGTTTCTCGATGAATTTGGGGATTAGCAGGATTGCGGAACTGTTGCAACATATATGCATTAGCTGTACTCCCTGCTATTTCTTCAGCCTTGCTAATTGCTCCCTTCATTCCCTGGCTTCCTGGTGTTAACTCCAACCTAGCACCATAAGCACGCAACATAGCACGGCGTTCCATACTCATGGTTTCTGGCATGGTTAAAATTAAACTGTAGCCTTTAGCTGCGGCTACCATTGCTAAAGCAATACCAGTATTACCCGAAGTTGGTTCCACTAAGATAGTTTTTCCTGGCTGAATCAAACCCGATTTTTCCGCCTCCAGTACCATATTCACCCCAATTCTGTCTTTGACTGAAGCTGCTGGGTTCATTCCTTCCAGTTTAACTACAATATCGGCAACACATCCCTCTGACTGGGGGATTTTATTTAGTTTAACTAAAGGAGTTCTTCCAATTAGTTCTGTAACATTAGCAGCTATTTGCATCAGCCAACTCCTAAAAATATCTATGGAATTTTTTTTGACAGAATATGCTTCTGGATAATTTTTTATTTTACAGGAATATATTTACTTATCTATTGTGAATAGTAATAATATCTCCAAAATAAATATAAATATATGTTCCCTTACAACTAATTATTGATAAACATTAAATTCTGTATCTATAAATTCACAATTATAGCGATCGCAGGTTTTTTAAAGTTATACCAATATA
>NZ_FYBH01000059.1 GCF_900185595.1 Calothrix rhizosoleniae SC01 | reverse complement strand
CCTAATTTCCTTGCACGCCCCTCCCCAATAAAATAGCCTCAAAGCATTGATAAATCAATATTTTTCAGTTATTCAGCAGACCCTAAATAATCAGGGTTTTAGCGTTTGATTTAGATTGTGAGCCCAAGGAAGCGTATTAATTTTTTCTCCAAATGCCACCAAAAAAACCTGATTGACTCCAAATCCCTATCCTCACGTTATTTATCAATTTCTCTAACTTCACAAAAAATGGGCGAACCGTGAGTTAACAATTACAGGTATAGTTAATTAAATTGCTTAATCAATAAGTGCATTCATCAAAACATCTACAAGGCTCATCTCTTCTATCTGATCTAGAGTTACTGTATCGCAAATATCAAACTTTGCACCAATGGTTGGCAACAAGTCATCCAAGGCAGTAAAGAATTTAGTGACATTGGGATCGGAGCCAACTTGAATCAGAGAAATACCTAACTCTTCAGGTCGATCAATACGCTGAGTTGCATTAATTATCGTTTCAATTACCGCTTGGCGATCGCATGGTTCACCATCAGTGACAACTAGAATGATTTCTCCATTCTTCTTGGTTTTACCTTCTACCTTACGTTGAAAGTAATTATTAATTGTGTTTTGTAATACACCTGCTAAATTAGTTGTACCGCCAGGTTGATGTTCTGCAAATACCTGCTTTACTTTCGCTGATGTCACATGATCATACCTTTGAAATGTATTAGAAAATACATAAACGGTAATACCATCATGATCGAAATATTCACACTTACTAGCTAAAGCAAATGTAGACTCTTGTAGTATTTCCCATCTAGTTCTACCATTTTTTTGCTCTGTGGTAGCCATACTACCACTTTTGTCAATAATTAAGGTGTAGTCCCGATCTTCTAACAACATCCTCTAGCCCTCAATCTATCAATCATGATATCCTAGTTATTTTTAACTATTTTTTTTGATTTTAGTTATATATATAACAAATATTGTTTAGATGGCTAGGGAGGAAATGATGGTATTACGCGCAAGTCAGGAAGAGGCAGGGGAGCGGGGAGCAAGGGAGAAACCCCATATATACCCCCATATATAAATAAATATAGAGAGCAGTGCGGTTTTGTGGGTTTCCCACCAAGAGCAACTTCGGAGGGCTTGAAACCAAGTTTTCGCTACGCTCCACGGCAGGGGAAAACGGCATTCCCCCAATAAGACTGAACCTTTTCCCCCTGCTTCTTCTGGTCAACCGTTAACAGTCAACCATTAAAAATTCTTGAGGGATATTTTCTGGAGTTCTCTGAGTTTTCTGACAAAACCTTTTGGGACTGACTCATACCATTTCTCTAAATCCTGGCTACAGATAATTCTTCCCCTGCTCCCCTTCGGGTTGCGCCACTTGCTACAACGCGCTTAGCCCGAGCAACGCAGTGGCTTACCTGCTCCCTACCTCCCCCTGCTGTCCATGTATAGTTTTATTTTGGAAAATTGGTATCAGTCGCTTACTGCATTATTTAAAACTTCTACCAAACTCATATCTTCCATGTCATCCAGAGTTATAGTGTCGCAAATATCAAACTTGGCACCAACTCCTTCCATTTTATCGTCCAAAGCCTTGAGAAAATTGGTAGCTTCTGGATCAGAACCAACTTGAATGAGAGAGATTCCCAATTCTTCATCCCGTTCCATTTGTCTGGAAGCATCAATAATTACCTTAAATACGGCTTTGCGATCATTTGGCTCTCCATCAGTAATGACCAAAATCGTTTCTCCGTTGGGTTTAGTTTGACCATTTGCTTTGCGCTGGAAGTAATTATTAGTTGCGTCTTCGAGCACACCAGCTAAATTTGTAGTTCCAGAAGGGTCATTTTCGAGAAAAATTTGTGCAACCTTAGCGGAAGTTACCTCATCATAGCGTTTAAATCTACCGGAAAATACATAGACAGTGATACCATCAGGATCAAATTTTTCACATTTTCTCGCCAGAGCAAGGGTAGATTCTTGTGCTATTTCCCATCTACTTTTACCACCAACTTGGTCAGGGGTGGACATACTGCCACTTTTATCAATAATTAATGTATAGTCGCGATCGCTAGTCATGATAGTCCTTTAAATTTTTTTATCCTGCGATTTTACCAAGAAACTGGGTTTAAAGCCTTGCCAAATCAACTATAATGATCTTGTCTTAGTAATGATATTGCCTCAGTTGCAGTTTTTTATGTGGTAAAAGCTAGGAGGTAGTCCTGATGAAAAAATTTTCCCCATCAAGTATGAAAATAACTCTTCCCTATCCCCTAACCCCTATTTTCAAGTTAGATGAGGTACGTGGAAATACTATCATCACACCAATACTGGATTGTCAACTAGCCAATCAGAATCTTCCTATAGCTTAAAGCTAAGTATTTTTTAATTAAAAATTATGTAAATATCCTTTTGTATAAACCAAAATTTATTTATTTCATCAGTATAATTGAGTATATAATCCATAATTTTCCTTACTCTATCAATAAATTATATTTTTTTATAAACAGTGATAAATACTTTTTTACCAGAACGAACTCAACAAGAAAATATGACTTATGAGGCAAAAGTAGAAGCATATGCTCTACCGCTCATGCCTTTAAGAGAAAGAGATTGGGAAGTTTTATTACAACTATTTGACAGAGAAGATAGTGAGGAAATTGCAGATAATATTAACAGTAAATTGTTGATGATGATGCCAGAACCATGCTGGGGAGAGGAGCAATTTGATTTTCTGTATGAGTATATTTAAATTGTTAGTATTACGGACAAGTAATTAAATAATAAGTGAACCATTGCGGTGGATGGTAAGACATTGCAGTGGACGAGTTCCCCGGTATAAAGCAACTGCCGTAAAATGGCTTGACGCAGCCTCTCCGTTCGGCTTTGCCGTGCCCGAATGACTTCGGAGATACTCCAAGTTCATAAGTTTACTGCTTCAACAATATCCGCACTCTAATTGCGTAGCGCTATATATAAATAACCTGTAAGCAAAAATAATCGCCACAGTAATAATTAAGCCTGTATCTAGCAGGCTCAGACTTATTATTGAAACGTCAATTCGGATTAAGGAGCTTTATTCACCATTATCAGGCTGAAGCGACCCAAACACATTGACGGATACTAGGATTAATCAACCCCTATAACCAGGGTTCCATCTTAATTTGGAACTCAGGTTATTGACAGAGTAACACAGCAAAATTAGTGGATTTATGACAATAAGGTACTTCTTGTAACTATTTTGTAGATACAAGAAAATGTCTGTAAATTACAGCAAACTGAAATATTAATTGCGTGGAGTCCGTCTTCTTTGGAGAAAATCAGGAATATCCAGGGCAGGTTTACCCTTCGGTTCTGTAACTGGTTTAGGAGAATTGTTGGTAGGCTGTGACTGTTTTTGGGGCTGGGTTTGTGACTGGGCTCCTTTTCTTCTAGAGGACGCTGGAGTCACTCGGTTATTGGCAGTATTTTGTTGCTGTGGGCTAGGAATTTCCCCAGTAAATCCCGTTGCAATTACCGTAATTCTCACTTCCCCTTGTAAGCGATCATCAATGACTGCTCCAAAAATAATATTGGCATTGGGATCTACTACTTCATAAATTGCCTCTGCTGCGGAGTTTACCTCATGCAAAGTCAAGTCACTACCACCAGTAATATTAAATACAACTCCTCTTGCTCCTTCAATTGAGCATTCAAGTAAGGGAGAAGAAATTGCCGCCACTGCTGCTTCCCTAGCTCTTGATTTTCCAGAACTAACACCAATTCCCATCAACGCCGATCCTGCATCTGCCATTACTGCTCGCACATCAGCAAAATCAACATTTACCAATCCAGGAATCGTAATAATATCAGAGATACCCTGTACCCCTTGACGCAGAACATCATCTGCATAACGAAATGCTTCTTGTACTGGAGTTTGTTCGGGGATCACTTCCAACAATTTATTATTGGGGATAATAATCAGTGTATCTACCCGACTTTTCAAACCTTCAATACCCTGCTCGGCTTGATTAGTGCGACGACGACCTTCAAATACAAATGGGCGAGTCACCACACCCACCGTTAGTGCTCCCATTTCTTTAGCTACCTCTGCCACAATTGGAGCCGCTCCGGTACCAGTACCTCCCCCCATTCCAGCAGTAATGAAAACTAAATCAGCCCCTTCTAAAGCAGCCGCGATTTCATCCCGTGACTCCTCGGCTGCTTTTTGACCAATGGCAGGGTTTCCTCCGGCTCCTAGACCTCTAGTTAGCTTTTGTCCAATTTGTAATCGGCTGGGAGATGAGGCTAAGGTCAAAGCCTGAGCATCAGTATTAATCGTCCAAAATTCTACTCCATTTACATCAGAGACGATCATGCGGTTGACCGCATTACCGCCGCCACCACCGACACCAATCACCTTAATATTGGCAACTCGACCAGGAATAATGTCACTAATTTGCGGATCTTCATTGGGAATTTTCTGGCTATCGCGATCTTGCCCTAAACTTAATCCAGAATGGTTAAAGGGATTACTATTGTTGACTGCTAACGAAAATCCTGGCTGTCCAGGATGTTGAGAATTTTCATAGCTCAATTCTTGGTTATTATCAAGTGTCATTGGATTTACAAAGGTGGATAAACGACTTTTTTTCGGTGTGTTTAACTTAAGATGCAACTATAGTTTGAGGTTGCCACAATAATATGGCTCGGTTATTGATGTTTCTTGCTACTTTGTACCTAAATTGGTATTAGTAATTTGCAAGCTGACTATATTACAGATGTGAACAGTACACCTATTTACATAGCTAAGTTCTAGAGAAGTATACCTATATTTACCTAAAATTGACTTGTATAACAGCAAGCAGCTCGGAAAAAATTGTCTATTGTTTTGATGTTAATACTATTGAACCCTGTATTACTCCCAAATAATGTTTATAGTTAGTTGCCCTTTGATACAGAATTGAGGCATGTCACTTATTTTACAATTGATAGGATTATTAGAATAACTTTGTCTTTTTTCGTATTCAACTGTAAGTACTGGTATAAATTAACAACATAATTAATTTTTTTTATCAGTGTGAGCATTGCCAGATAATCTGTCAAAAACTACTTGTTTTTTGCATATCTAGCTGTGTTTGTCAATTGTCTGCTTCCTAATCATTTGCATAGTTTTGTAATTGTTAGAGATACTACTGAACCGCTCCTCCTGACCATCATCCCACGGGGAACAATATGTATTAGAAAGGGGTAATTAACTTGAAGTAAACTATATTACGACTATCTATGGGTAAATAATGGCTGCATAGAATATCTTTAAACTAAATTTAATTAACAAATATTATCAAAACTCCTAGAGTATTATGGAATTGGATAATAACATGATTTAGAGGCTATCTTCAGCAATATAGGGCAATACTGAAGAAAGTAGGCATATATTTTTCAGGCAATTTCCCCTAGACAATATTTTCTTCATAATTAAGTAAGTAGTTAAACATAATTAATTACACAATGTCATTGCGAATGTAACGAAGTGAAACGAAGCAGTCGCAAGGGTTAGGATTATTTCGCGTAGTTTGTAATAATGGTAAATATTTTTGTTTGATTACTTATGTATAGCCCTGCGGGCATTAAAGAAAAGCGCAGCTTGACGGGAAGCGTCATAAATCACATATTCCTCCTCAGTACTATTGACCAAGCCTTTTCGGGGGGGTGTGGTGTGTAGGGTGTCGGGGAAGAATTAGCACCGAAATCTGGATGCAAGTCCCTTATTTTAAGTACGGGGTTCCCCATACCCTATACCTTGTTCATTCCCTACTCCCATTTTTCAAACAGCTAACCATAATACAAGAAAAAAGAGACAAGAACTTCTCTCTAGGGGAGAGGTTTTACAGGTATTCTTAGTTATTTTAAATAGAAGCGGGCAATATTTTTTATTTGGTTAGATGAAAAGGCAAGTATCTTAAATTAATCTCAAGAATAAATATAAGACTTATTTATTGGTCTTTTGTTTTTTCTCATCAATAGTCTGTTTTTGCACATTCATTTGTACTATTGGTGACCGAGGATTCTTTAAGTCAATATAATCAATTCCTTGAGAAGGAACTTTTCCAGATAATTCTCGTAATCGAGGGAGAAGTTTTATTTGTTCTGACAATTGCTCACTGGGTGCGCCAAGATGGACTTCACCTAATTCTGTTTTGAGGATTAGGTTTGTTCGATCCTGGAAATTAATTTCTGTGATTTTAATCTGGCTTTGTTGAATTAATGGATAAATTTGCTTCCAGAAGGGACGATATTTTTTGGGGAATCCAATAATTTTCAGCTTAGGTAATTGTAGGTGGGGATTGCGTGATGTGTATTGTTTGAGGGGAATCCACAAGCCAGTTGCATCTAGTAAACCAACTGATGCTTTCTGTTTTTTTGTCCCAGATGGCTGAGGTAATTGAGCAAGAGCGACTGGAGTTCTTTCTGTAATTTGTACTTTTAAACCCGGAGGAAAGAGACGACGACTGACTTTTGCATGGGTAATAATTGGTTGTTTCTGTAGGGATTGAGCTATTTGGGAGGGTTTCACCCTCAGTAGAAATTGAGGATAGGGTAAAGATATTAGAGACTGGATAGATTCATCAGAAAAGATTTTGTTCCCAGATATGGCAATATCTTTAGATGTCTTCAGTACCCACATTGGCTGAATTGCAATCCATAATAACCCTCCTGCCAAGCTAGTAACAGCAAAGGTACGCCAAACAGACTGAAAGATTTTGATTTGTTGCCGCCGACGTAAATTTTTTCGACGTTGGGCTAACTCTGTGCGGGAAACTGATAACATCCCAGCCATGTAAACCTCTTCGTGTTTTCAGTTCAAATTAATGGGTCATTTTACAAACAGCCATCGCTGTGGAGAGTGCTAATTTGCTCCTTTGTAGGCTAGTAGTAATACTTTAGCGCAACAATACGCAAATTGTACTTATTAGATCATATTTTATGCCACCCAAGTAGGTGAATGAAAAAATTTACACATATATAAACGGGGTGTAGGGGAAAAGTCGGATCTACTAAATCACTAAATTGTAATATAGCTTTTTGTGGGTAATGTCATCGGTATAAGCACTAAGTTTCCGTTTGCCAAACCCAGGAAAATTTTCCACAGATTAACCCACTTATATGGGATAAACACGAGGATTATCCCCATTGCTCTGGATGAAAACCGTCAGGAATAGGTAGAGGAAAAACCCCATACATGAATGTAGAGAGCAGCACGCAGAAAGAGGGTCTCTCCCATGAACGACTGCATCAAGAAAGGAATGATTGCGAAAGAGTGCTGATACATCGCGGCACAATTATCTCTAATTTTTCCACAAATAAATTTGGGGGCTTGTATCCTTTTCTTTTTCGGTCAAACTCAGATTAATTTATCCGTACTTTCTCGGTTGCAATAAAAAAAACTCCTATCAAGTCGCATTTTCTATATCTATAAAGTATCCTTTTAAACATAATTGTTAGATTAATAATGACAAATACTAAAATTCAAAGATATTCCCTTAGGCAGTTGACAAAATACAAAATAATTGCTTTAATTCCTGGTTAATTGGTGATGACAATAAAATTTTCTGGATGACTGGGCAAATAATTTAGCAATACTTACTGTATGGAACCAATATATAGAAGTAATTTCGCCGGTTAAAATTTTAAATGTCAATCGAAAAATTAGATGTATGGAGTCCTAGCAAGAGAGAAATATCTAGCTCTATTGATACGCACAACTTGAGGTTCAATATTTCAGGGATGAGTCAGAAATCACTTAGTTAATAAAGTAACAAAACAAAAATAAACTACTTAATTTCTTCAGTACTCAGAACATTTGTATATAGAATACAAATTTATTTGCATCTACATGAAAACAACACTGAATTTGTCACGCTTTTTTAAAGCCTGTAATCCCAGTAAAACTCTGGTGATGGGTGACGTTAATGATCGGCAGTACTATATCGATTTTGCTGATGTCCGTGGCTGCAAGATAGTGGAAGAATTGCAACGTACCATAACCCGGATTTCTCCAGATGAACCGACTTGCCAACTGTTCACAGGTCATATTGGTTGTGGTAAATCCACTGAATTGCAACGTCTGAAGTCGGAATTAGAATTGGCTGGATTTCATGTGGTTTATTTTGAATCTAGCCAAGATTTAGACATGGCGGATATTGACATTAGCGATATTCTGCTGAGTGTGGCTCGTCAGGTAAGTATCAGCTTAGAAGAAATAGGTATTAATCTGAGACCTGGTTATTTCGTCAATCTCTTTCAAGAAATTGGTGAAGTCTTGCAAATGCCGATTACTGACTTTGAGTTATCTATGGGTATTGCCAAAATTGGTTCTAAAGCCAAGGATAGTCCTCAAATGCGCCATCAATTGCGGCAATACTTAGAACCACGTACAAATAGTATTTTGCAAGCAATTAATGAAGAGGTACTAGAAAAAGCAGTTGAACTCTTAAAAAAACGGGGTCAAAAAGGGCTAGTAGTTATCATTGATAATTTAGATCGGGTGGATATGCGTCCCCTAGCCTCCGGGCGATCGCAACCTGAATATTTATTTATCGACCGTGGGGAGCAGTTACGTAGACTGAAGTGTCACCTGGTATATACAATTCCCCTGGCTCTAATTTTTTCCAAAGAGTACGCAGCCCTGAAAAATCGCTTGGGAGGAGGTATTGCTCCCAAGGTATTACCAATGGTGCAAGTGCGACAAAGAAACAGCAGGGATCACGAACCAGGAATTTCTCTATTGCGCCAATTGCTGCTGACTAGAGCCTTCCCCGAAGTTAGTCCCCATGAGAGATTGAAATTGATCCCAGAGTTATTCGATCATCAGGAGACTTTAGATCGTTTATGTCGAATTAGTGGTGGTCATATTCGTAACCTCTTAGGATTACTGTATAGCTGTTTACAAAGACAAGATCCCCCATTTGAGAGAGATTGCTTAGAAGCAGTAATTAAAGACTATCGTGACGACTTACTGTTAGCAATTAATCAGGAAGAGTGGGAATTGCTCTATGAAGTAGTCCACCATCAAAGCTTGAAAGGGGAAGCCGAATATCAAAGATTGTTGCGGAGCATGTTTGTCTTTGAATATCGCGATCGCAAGGGTAGATGGTTTGGCATTAGTCCAGTCTTAGCAGAAACAGAAAAAGTTATTTCTTGGCGGCAACATAATTTATCGGAGAAAGCCTTAACTGATTCTCTGGCGAACCACCCCATCGCCAAAACTTATATTTTTTAGAATCCAATTTTCGTTGATGTAGGCAGATTTTAAGTTATGACGGATCGAAAACTAACGACAGCAAGCGTTGTTACCAATAATCAGCGTTCATTGCAAAGGTTAATTCGAGCGATCGAACTTTCCAAAGGTCAATTTGCCTTGATTCTCATCCGTTGTAATTATCGGCACTTGCGCGAGAGGATGTTGGAAAATCTTCGTGCCGTCACCAAAGGCTTATATTTACGAGAAATATTTCTGGAGCCATCCACTACAGTACTCCACACCACTATTATTAGAGAATTATATTTAGATCATCCTGCCGTCGCTACAGATTCTTTACCATCGGCAGTCACAGTACTTGGTTTAGATGCCAATTTATTTCTAGAGGATTTACTGACTGGGATTAACCAAGCACGAGATATTTATTCTGCGACTTTCCCTTTTCCGATCATATTGTGGCTTACAGACGAAGTTGCCACATCTTTATCTCGACTGGCTCCAGATTTTAAAAGTTGGGCAGCAACCACCATCAAATTTGAAATGGAGCAAGCAGAGTTAGTTGATTTAGTCCAACAACAAACAGAAAATCTTTTCTCCCAAATTTTAGCCGCAGGAGCCGACAAATTTTTATCTAATGCTGCCCTTGATTTAGCTCCTTCATCCCAACATCGGCGAGAAATTGAGTCAGCACGCAACGATTTATTACGACTTTATGGGGTTAAATTATCACCCAAATTAGAAGCCAGTTTGGAGGTTGTTTTAGGACGGGATGGCTATGGTAACGATGAGATTGATTCTGCTTTAACCCATTTCCACCGCAGCTTAGAAATTTGGCAGCAGGAAGTCCGTCAACAGGAAAATATTCCCGACCATCAGCAATTAAATTGTCCTATTGTTCGTAAGGCAATAGTACTATTTCATTTGGGTTTATGCTACCGACGCATGGCTGATTTACAACCAGGTAAAAGTCATACCCATTGGCACAAAGCCCTTTTGTGGTTTAAACAATGTGTGAGTGTTTTGCAAACAGTACATCAAACAGATTTGGTTGCCAAATTTATTGTGCCTGTCTGCGAAATGTTACAAAAACTGGAAATGTGGGATGAGTTAGCCCAAGTAGCTGAAGTTGCCAGGAAACTGCACCAAAAAAACCAGCAAAAAGCACAAATTGCCCAAGATTATGGATTTTTAGCTGCTGTTGCTGCTGCTAAGTCTGACTGGCTAAAAGTTTATGAATTAGCCAACACAGCTCTTTCTTTATCAGAAGCCACTTCAGGTGTTTCCCGACAACAGGAAAGTAGTTATCTTTTACTATTGGGACGCGCCCAACGCCATTTAGGGGAGTGGGAAGACGCGGTGAATAATTTAGAATGGGCGAGAGTGGTTTGTGAGTTACAGTATGAACCATCTCTGTATCTGGAAATTGTAGAGGAGTTAAGAAATCTCTATTTCTGTGAGCGCCATAATTATTTAGAAGCTTTTCGACTCAAACAAGAAAAAATTCAGATCGAACATCAGTATGGTTTTCGTGCCTTTATTGGCGCTAATCAATTACAGCCCCAAAGGTACAGAATTAATCCGGTATTACAAACACCAAATATATCCTTTATGCCTGAGGATGTGGCACAGGAAATTGCTACTTCTGGAAGGCAACAAGATGTAAGTCAATTAATCGAAAGAATTAGCCGTGCTGACTACAAACTGACAATTATTCATGGACCTTCTGGGGTAGGAAAAAGTTCTATTCTCAAAGCTGGTTTAGTACCTGCTTTAAAGCAAAAAGTTATTGGTGGGCGTATTCCTTTACCGATCCTTTTATCTGCCTATGGTGAATGGGTCGCAAACTTGGGGCGGAGCTTAAATCAAGCTTTGGCACAAACAGATTTAGCCATATCTTTAGAAATTTCACCTGAGATTATTCTGGAAAAGCTGCGATTATTAACAGACAATCATCACACCGTAGTTTTAGTATTTGACCAATTTGAAGAATTATTTTTTGTGATTAAAAATGAAACCCAGAGGCAGGAATTTTATGATTTATTTTGTGAATGTTTAAATATTCCTTATGTAAAAGTAATGGTTTCCCTGCGGGAAGATTATTTACATTATTTACTAGAAATTGAACGCTTAAGCATCAGTAAGAATAATGCTGATAGCAATCTCGGAGTCATTAACAAAAATATTTTAGATAAAGATATTCGCTACTATTTGGGTAATTTTTCAACTCTGGATGCCCAAAGAATTGTTCATAGTCTGACCCAAAGTTCTCATTTTGAATTGAGTGATGAATTAATTCAGCACTTAGTTGCAGATCTAGCCAATAGTAGTGGAGAAGTACGCCCCATTGAATTACAGATAGTAGGCGCTCAACTACAAACAGAAAACATCACCACATTCAACCAATATCAGCGTAGCGGTGGAGCCAAGAAACTTGTAGCTCGATGGTTGGAGGAAGTAATTAAAGATTGTGGAAGGGAAAATGAAGATGTAAGTTGGCAATTACTGTTTGAGTTAACTGATCGCAAAGGGACGCGACCCCTGAAAACTAAAGCAGAATTGGCATTAGCCATTATTACCAATCCCGATGCGGCGAATAAATGTAATTACTCATGGGAATTAATTTTAGAAATTTTAGTCGATTCTGGTTTAGTACTGCAAATGCGAGAAGTATCTGGCGATCGCTATCAATTAGTCCATGATTACCTGGTAGAACCGATCCGCCAGAAAAAAACTCACGGCATGGTCGCAGAATTAGAAAGGGTAAGACTGGAAAAAAGTCAAGCAGAAATTGCTCAAAAAGTTAGTCAAAATCAATTGACCAAGGTTTTGCAAAAGCGGCTAAAAGAAGCACGGATAGTGGGTATAGTTTTGGCAATGATGTCATCAGCGATCGCTGGTTTATGGTGGCAAGCTGATTTACAAAAAAGGGCTGCCATGCGCCAAAGTATACGAGCTACAAGTAGCGAAGGTAATTTGAAAGTTAGTGCGATCACAGCATCTTCAGAGGCTTTATTTGTCTCTCATAAGGAGTTTGATGCTTTATTAGAAAGTATACGTGCTTGGCGACAACTACAACAATCACAAAAGGTAGAACCAGAAACACGGATGCGGGTGGTTAGTGCCCTCAAACAGGCGGTGTATGGAGTCAAAGAAATCAACCGTTTAGAAGCACATAGTAAGGTTGTTTGGGGAGTTAGTTTTAGTCCTGACGGTCAATTAATTGCTTCTGGTAGTCGCGATCGGACGATCAAGATTTGGCGACCGGATGGGACTTTATTACAAACCCTCAATGGTCATCATGATGCGGTGACAAGTTTAAGTTTCAGCCCAGATTCCCAAACTTTAGCCTCTGCTAGTTTAGATAAAACCGTACAAATTTGGCGTAGGAGTCCCATAACGGGAGAATTTATTGCCCAGCCCCAAAGAACGTTAACAAAACATGGAGATTGGATTTATGGTGTCAGTTTCAGCCCAGATGGCAAATTATTGGCGACGGCTAATAAGGATGGCACAATTAACCTGTGGGATGTGAATGGCACCCTGATCAAAATTATCCACGGACATAAAGATTGGGTCAGTTGGGTTAGCTTTAGTCCTGATAGTCAATTATTGGCATCAGCTAGCGAAGACGGAACTGTGAAAATTTGGCGACGGGATGGTAGGTTTGTCACTGCTTTAGCAGCACACACAGGTGGTGCGACTACTGTTACTTTTAGTCCGGATAGTCAAACCCTAGCAACAGCGGGGCGGGATCAGATGGTAAAAATTTGGTCTAGAGAAAATAGTCACCCAGGTAAATTTGCCAGTTTTCGTCTCAACAAAACTTTCAAACCCAATACTAGTGTGATTTGGAGTCTCCAATTTAGTCCTGATGGTGAATATCTGACTTCTGGAGGTGATGACAACATAGTCCAGATGTGGAACGTTAATAATGGTGCTTTAGTCAAAACCTTAAGAGGACATAGTGGTGCGATCGCTAGTTTATCCTTTAGTCCAGATGGTCAACGATTAGCTTCAGCCAGTTATGACAAGAGTATTAAAATTTGGAGTTTAAAGTCTCCTCAACTACCTACTCTCCAAGGACATACAGATAAAGTTTTGAGTGTTAACTGGAGTCCAGATGGTAAATTTTTAGCTTCCGGTAGTGGGGATAAAACTATCAAACTTTGGCAGCGATATTTAGGTGATCATCAACAAGTGGCAACCAGGCTTTATAAAAGTTTGGTCGGACATGCAGATGGAGTTTCTAGTGTGAGTTTCTCCCCAGATGGTGAGATATTAGCATCTGCTAGCTACGATAAAACTATCAAAATATGGCGTAAGGATGGGCAAATACTCAAAACTTTACAAGGTCATAAAGATAGTATTCTCAGCGTTACTTTTAGCCCCGACGGTAGATTCATCGCATCAGCAAGTAAGGACAAAACCGTGAATATTTGGGACTTGCAGGGTAACTTAATTAGTAGTTTAATCGGACATGAAGATCGAGTAAATAATGTCAGTTTTAGCTTGGATGGTCGCATAATTGCCTCTGCCAGTGACGATCAAACAGTTAAGCTCTGGCGACAGGATGGAACTTTATTAAAAACTTTGTCCCCCCATAAAAGCTGGGTATTAGGTGTCAGCTTTAGTCCTACTGACCGTTTATTAGCTTCTGCTAGTTGGGATAATACTGTCAAACTTTGGAGTTGGGATGGCAAGCTATTAAAGACTTTGCTGAAGGGTTACAGTGATAGTGTTAATGCTGTGACTTTTAGTCCCAATGGAGAAATTTTGGCGGCGGCTAGTTGGGATAGGACAATTAAATTATGGAGTTTGCATGGCAAATTAATTAAAACTCTCAATGGTCATACCAGTCCAGTTTTGAGTATTAGTTTTAGCCCTGATGGTCAAACCTTAGCTTCTGCTAGTGGTGATAATAAGATTATTTTATGGAATTTGGATATTAACGATTTGTTAGGGCGTGGTTGTAGCTGGGTCAAGAATTATCTCCAGCATAACCACAATGTAGAACAGAAGGAACGCTTACTCTGTGATCAAATTCCAGGGAAAGGCTAGATTGGGGGAGAATAAGAGGCTGGGGAGCAGAAAGCAGGGAGTAAGGGAAAAGTAAGGGAAAAGGAATTCAAGCCCCTATCTACATTTACGCATGGGTTTCTCCCCTCTGCTCCCTGCCCCCTGCCCCTTGTCCTCTTCCTTGTCTCTTAGTTAGGTGGTTGATCGTTCACTAAGCCATTATCAGTATTTTTACTATAATCATCTGGTATTAAATTAATTAAAAATTTTTGCAATTTCATTCGTTCTATATAAGGCCATCCGCCTTCAGATTCAATATCTTTTAGGAGTGCATAAAGTGCTTGGCGGTTATTAGGTAAACTATTTTGAAAAGCACAATCGCGTATTTCTTTATGTAAATATTCTAACTGCCTCAATAAAGCCAACAGAGCGATCGCATCTCCTTGACAATCGTCGGCTGCGTTATATACCGCAGTCACTATCTCTTGTAATCGATGATTAAAACTCTCAGAATCAACTTTAATACCTTGGTTCATAGGATGTGATGTTAGCTAAAATTTAATCAAATTTATCGAAATTGTTTTATCTTATTTGTTTTCTCTGGAACTTAACCAAGGAAAAAACCCAATTAATGGTTAGACAATGACCAAGCCCCAACGGGGTGGGTGTAGAGTATAGCAAGACTTTCTTCTTTTCCCTACACCCTACACCCTATCCCCTACCCCTTGCCTTTACAGGTGTTGAGCGGAATTTTTGTGAAAAGTCAGACACTCTATTCCCTATCCCCCCGTTCATATATATCTAGTTTACATACCTGGATTACAAGTAGTAATTAACACATTTTTGCAATGGGTTTTTGCTTATTTATTCACTCTATAATCCTAGAGTGTGATCGCAAAATTATAGGTAAATACCAGACTACTTTGATTTTGAGCTAGAAAAAATCGTATGATCTGGCTGAATAACCCATAACATCATGGGACATATGTAGTGACAAGACATATACAACATATGATCTAAGATAAAAAGAAGACCCAATAAGAAAACTTGACCTCAAGCAGGTACTTATTACAGTTTCCTTTTTATAGGTAATCCCTAATAGAGTTGTGTGTTGCAGCGTACTTATCTACGCACCCAAATGTCACCAATAGTGAAACTGATGGTTTTACCCCTATTCAAGGGTGTATACACCAGAAACAACCTTTGCATAGCATGGTTATTCTAGAGGTAAAATTCTCACAAGAGATAAATACTGTAGTTCAGTTTTACAACTTAAATACTAATTTTTGAGATTGAGATTGAGGTTGACCATGAGGTTTCGTGCTCTAATTATTGCACTCGTTGCTGTATGTATCGGTTTTCTAACCGCTTGTAGTGCTTCTCCCGCAGATGACATTGCTAATTCTGAATTTCTAACCTATGAACAGATTAAAGGCAGTGGTTTAGCTAACAAATGCCCCCAATTATCAGAAATTAGTCGCGGTTCCATCCCTCTTGATGATAGTCAGTCCTACGTTATCAGGGATATGTGTTTAGAACCTACTAACTTCTTTGTGAAGGAAGAACCAGTAAATAAGCGACAAGAAGCAAAATTTGTTCCTGGGAGACTATTAAGTTTCTCAACTAAAGCTTACTCTTTGCTGAATATCGAAGGTCCTTTAAATATTAACGAAGACAAGAGTCTTACCTTTGAAGAGAAAGATGGACTGGACTTCCAAGCAATTACGGTTGGACTTCCTGGTGGTGAAAGTATTCCTTTCTTATTTACTATTAAAGGCTTAGTTGCTAAAACACAGTCCGATTTAACCAGTATTAATACTTCCACTGATTTTACAGGCTCCTTCCGAGTACCCTCCTATCGTGGTGCTACATTCCTCGACCCCAAAGGTCGTGGTTTGGCTACTGGTTATGACAATGCAGTAGCTCTTCCTGCTGAAGCTGATAACACCGAGTATTCCAGTGCTAATGTCAAGAAGTTTTCTGTGTTAGATGGCGAGATTTCTATGTCAGTTGCGAAGGTAGATAGTTCTACAGGTGAAATTGCCGGTACTTTTGAGAGCATACAACCCTCTGATACTGATTTAGGTGCTGATGAACCCGAAGATGTCAAAATTCGTGGTTTATTTTATGCCCGTATAGAACCATCTGACGCTTAAATCAAATTTGTATTGGATAGCGAATAAAATTTTTATTCCCCTTTCTGGCTGATTTCTACACCAGAAGGGGTTTTTCTTTTCATAAAATAAGCTGGATTTTTTTATAATTAAAACTTTTTGTTAAACTGCAATAATATAAAAAAATAAATATTAATGCCTTTCATTTGCAATTCATACCTGAACTTCATTATCCATTGCTCAAATTAAGTACAATTTCGGTTCTTACTTTAGTAACAACTTTTCTATCTTGTTCCTATGTAGTCAAGAAAAAACTACAGCAAATCCAAAATTATCTTCTTCACTCAATTTAATTGATTTGTCAAGTTAACTTTTGTTAGAGATCTGGCCACATATCATACAAGCCAAAATCTACAAAGGGTAGCTGGTTTTCCTGCGAGCATATACTCGCAAAATTATATTCAGAAGTGTTCTTTACCAATAAATTAATTAATACACGGTGCTATGCCAACCACAGTTACCAATGAACTGAAACATGAAATTTGGCAGTTGTTGCGAGAATATCAGGAATCTCGTACGGCAAACATTCGTAACCAATTAGTAAAACTTAATTTTGGACTGGTACGAAAAGAAGCTTACTATTGGATGAATCAATGCCATGAAAGCTATGATGACTTGCTGCAAGTAGGCTGTCTGGGGTTAATTCGGGCAATTGAAAAATTTGATATTACTAAAGGTCATGCCTTCAGTTCCTTTGCCATTCCCTACATTCGTGGTGAAATTCAACATTATTTACGAGATAAAGGTGTTACTGTACGTATCCCTCGACGTTGGTTAGCATTACAACAACAAGCAATAGGGGTTTCTCGTTCTTTACGAGAGAAATATAATCGTCAACCCACTGATCATGAATTAGCAACGGCTCTAGAGATTTCTCCAGCAGAATGGCAGGAAATAAAGTTAGCGTGGGCAAATCGCTCTCCTCTAAGCCTGGATGTACCGATTCAAGATGGTGAAGAAGGTTCTATCTGTTTAGGGGAAATAGTTCCGGATCCCCGTTACCGTAGTTTTCAACTTGCACAAGAGGATCGACTTCGACTCCAACAAGGACTTGTACAACTAGAACAACGTACCCGTGAAGTTTTAGAGTTTGTGTTTCTGCACGATTTAACACAAAAACAAGTTGCAGATCTTTTAGGTATTAGCGTGGTTACGGTTTCTCGCAGAGTCAAAAAGGGGGTGGACTCGTTGAAACACATCATGAGTTTGGCAGATGATTAATTGCAAAAATTACTTTCACTTGAATTTTATATGGTTGTAACTATATAAATTGCTAATCAATATAGAAAAAGTTAGGTTATAACAGAATCGGAACTCACCTTTGAAACAAATTTCATTCGGTAGATTTCAAAGCAAAATTTCCTATAGCTTTTGAGAACAGCTAATGGGCATATACAACAAATATTTCAAAATTACGTTAGTTGCTATTTTATCTTTGGTCATTGCTTCCTGTTCTTCAGACAGTGAGCAAAAATCTAGCAATCCTCCGGCATCAACTAGTACATCCCAAAATACTAAAAAAATACCTTCCCAAGGTTTTAAAAATCCGGTAGTTCCAAGTAAAAATGAATCATTAATAGCTGCTGCAACAGCATCTAATCTGATTGAAATTACCAATGCCAAAGAACGGGAAGCGGTGGTATCCAAAGGTCGCTCAGATCCGTTTGCCAAAATTGATGGGCAAGTAGTTCCCATTTTTGCTAATCGGACAAGAACAACCACTAAGAAAAAACAGTTCCGGTTTTGCCTAAGCTAATTATTCGCAATCAAAAACCTAGCAAAATAAGTAAAGCAACAAATAAAAAAGTTCTTAATTCGGCAACACAGAAGAAACCAAAATTAACTCCTGTATTACCAAAAGTCCTACCTCAGGTAGTTCCCAGCCCGAAATTGGTATCAGTATTACCACCACCACCGCAACCAACACTGGCTCAAGGTGTGTTTGTTTCAGGGGTGGTACTAATTGGCACAGAACCTCAAGCTATTATTAAAGTTCCAGATGAATCTACCAGCCGTTATGTAAGGGCGGGAGAAAGATTGGCAAATGGTGTATCCATTAAACGGATTGAAATGAATGAAGGTTCTGAACCTACGGTAATTTTTGAACAATTTGGGATTGAAGTTGCGAAAAGGGTAGGAGAAGGGAAGGCTGAATCTAAATCAACCGAAAAAGCTTCAATAAAAACGAATAATTCGTTAAGTTAGTATTACTCTAACAATCAACCAAATTTTTCATAAATATGGAGACAAGAGAAAAAATTGAATTGGCTAATCTACCTTTAGCTGTCTATCGAGAGATAGCAGCTCATTTAAGGCAATTAGAAGGGGTGGAGGTGGAATTAATCCCTCAATCATCCCCACAATTTGCTTACAAAAAAAGCCAAATTGCTGGTTTATGGGTTAATTATGCTGAAGATGTTGCTCCACAAATGGAACAGATTCTAGCTTACTATCGCGATCGCTATACTGGTTAAAAAAGCATTTCTCTCCGTGTCTCCCTTCGAGTTGTGCCAGTTGACGGCAGTTGACGGCAGTTGCTACAAGTCGGGGAATCCCTCCGGGTTGCGCCACTTGCTTTATGCCGGGAAACCCGTCCACCGCAATGGCTTACCACCCAACGCACTGCCTCCTTTATGCCTGGGAAACCAACCGTCCACATATCAGTCTCAATTACGAGGACGAGAGGCTAGTTGCACTCCTAGCTAAATCTGGAGCGCTTTTATCTGCCCTTGAGGTTTAAAGCTTAACGTCTAAATTCTTGGAGGGCAAATCTCCATCCAGGTTTATTTTGCTTTCTGTTCTCTGATACTTAAAGTTTTATGAAGAATAATTAATAATATATAATTATATTTATCAAATATTTAAAAGTGAAACACAATTGTAACTGAGCTAATCTGTTAATTAAATTTACATTACAAAAAAATGTTAAGAATAATTACAGATTTTGACGGCCCCATTATTGATGTATCTGAACGTTATTATCGCGTTTATCAAATTTGTTTAGAAAAAACCCGTAATCGGGAGCAAAGGGTTAAAAAATTAACAAAAGCAGAATTCTGGCGATTGAAGCGATCGCGCATTTCAGAAACGCAGATTGGAATTATTTCTGGATTAGATGCAGCTCAAGCCGAAACCTTTTCCCAAATGCGGCGACAAACCGTGCATACCCAACCCTACTTCCAATATGATTGTTTGGCATCGGGTGCGGTGGAAGCCGTGGCTCAAATTAAGCGGGCGGGTATAGATTTAGTCGTGATGACCATGCGCCGAGTTAGGGAGTTAAATTATGCTTTCAATCAGTATGATTTAGGTAGTTTTTTCCCAGATAATCGTCGTTATTGCTTGAGTAACGATTACATCAAAACCCGTGATGTAGAGGACAAACCATTGCTAATGTCACGGGCTTTAAACGAATTACCAGCAGCTTATGATACTTGGATGATTGGAGATACGGAAGCAGATATTGCAGCAGCAAAAAGACATGGAATCAAAGTAATTGCTGTGGAATGTGGTATCCGCGATCGCTCAAAATTAGAATTCGAGCAACCCGACTTAATTGTGCGAGATTTTAGTTCAGCTGTGAACCTAATTCAAGAATATTCATTACAGACAGTGTAATAAGTGGTTAATGGGTGATGCCCAATCAACCACCCATTAACCACACCCGTACATAATCAATAATTAATTTATCAACGTAAAAAGCTACTAACCAGCCATAACAAAATAAAACTAACTACTGTAGAAAACTGATTTGGTTGTAAGTTTAGAGATATTAACTGGGGAGAAAGCCAACTAGCAACTATTCCTCCACCAACTAAACCAACGATAAGAGTCAGCAAAGTTAATAAAACAGATCTGCCAAACTTGCCTTCTTTAACATTAAGAAAGTAAACACTGACTCCTACACCAACAATCAATACCAGCTGTAGCATTGAGTCACCTCCAGCCGGATAAAACACACTAATAGCACTTAAGCCTAAAAACCATGCTCCAGGCAGCAGTATATCCGTAGTTGAAGGTTGGGTCAGTATGTTTTGTAGCCATGCAGGGGACTGTTCGCGTGGGGTTGATGTTTCTTTCGGCAACGCTTGAACTAGGCGTTCTGGAAAACGAATGCGTTCGGGCACTTTAATCTTACCTTCTTGGCGCATTCGTAGGCGTTCCATTAAAATTGCATCATAGGCAGCTTCAATCATTTCCAGATGCTTACCATTGTCACTGTGTTCTTCCAGTAGACGACTGCGAACATCTTGAATTTCATCGAAAGTAGCTTCTTCTGATACCCCAAGTGTTTCGTAGGGATTTTGATCGCTCATGGGAGTTTATTACTTCTGCCTCTATCGTCGGCAATCTTTGATCTTTGCAGAAAAAACAAATTAATGTTTTAATTGGCTCGAAAGCTAATATTCCGTCAGATTTTGACACCCTAATGGGATAGTAGCACGGATTAAATTGACCAAAATAGTAATTTTAACTATAGTCACTTTAACATATTGTTATAACTCAGTGTATATCCTCATGTCGTTGACTAGCTAGAGCTTTACTCTAGAATTTGAGTAAAAAAAATTTTCATAGGTCTTTAAATTTATGAAAAAGTTAGCTTTTTGTTTCCTATTTGGCAATTTACACTACCTTGATTACGAAATAATTCCTTTATCCTGTCAGTAAATTGTGCCATCAAGTCGCATATAGATTTAAAATTGAATGGTTTTCCACAGTAATATAACTGAACTCGTTAAGTAACTTAGCTTACTCCAATGATGTTTGGTAACTAATGTACCTATCATAATAGGGAAACAAAATTAAATAAGTGCAGGAACCACAATGCACTACAGGATCCATTTATGTACATCAGGCTGTTATCCGAATTAAGCTATGATTCGGAGGTCAGAGAATGACGATTTTGCTCCTGTAGTTGATTAATTGTTTCCTCAATGGAAACAGTGGTTCATACTAAATCCGTCTGTTAATCCTAATGAATGTTTGTTTAAAGTGATAGTCATGGCTCCAGCCAAGATTCTTGTTGTTGATGACGACCCTGCGGTTCGGAATTTAATCCAACGCTTTTTGATGAAACAAAGCTACCAGGTGGAGGCTGCCGAAGATGGTAAGACTGCCTTAGCTTTATTTGAGCAGTTTAATCCAGATCTGGTTGTTCTTGATGTCAACTTACCAGATGTTATCGGTTTTAATTTATGTCAAGAGATGCAAAGTCGCAATGGGGTTTTTGTCCTCATGCTCACTAGCCGTGCTGATGAAGCTGATAAAATTCGTGGCTTTTCTAAAGGTGCGGATGATTACCTGACCAAGCCTTTTGGTTTGGGAGAGTTAGAAGTCAGAGTTGCCGCTATATTGCGTCGCCAGCGAGTTGTAACAACAGCAGAGCAAAAACGTCTGGTATTTGAAAAACTGATGATTGATCCAGTGCGCCGAGAAGTGACTTTAAATAGTCAGCCAATTTCTTTAACTGCACTTGAGTTTGATTTATTACATTTTTTAGCTAGCCATCCCGGTCGTGTGTGGCGACGAGCTGAACTGATCCAGGAAGTCTGGGATTATGAATATGTAGGTGACCAAAGAGTTGTTGATGTACATATTGGTCAAATTCGTAAGAAGATTGAAGCTGATGCTGCTCAACCTGCATTAATTCAGACTGTAAGGGGTGTTGGGTATAAGTTTGAATGCCCAGCTCAATCCCAACAGCTAGAAAAGGTTTAATAGTTTACAGTCAGTTGTCAATGATTAATTATTTTTATATTAATTATTTTGACTTCATGATTGTAATTATAGTAAATCTCAGGCATTTGTGGATAAATATTTTAAATCAGGCATTGTTGTAAAGAAGCTGATGTGTTTTCTAAGTGTGTGCATTACCGCTATATATAGCGCTACGCGCCAGTAACAAGTAATAAGTAATAAGTAATGACAACTTAGAACTAGACAAACCCGATGAAGCAAGAATCTCCCATCACACGCCCTAGGGTTGATGGTGAGAGTGTCAAGGTTGGATTTCATACTTAAAGCAATAAAATGTGTCTTTTAGCTGGGCTAAGAGCCACATTTGCTTTGGTAGATTGAGGTTATATTATTTTGGATTTTAGGTTTTGGATTGTGAATCTGTCGCAATCATTTTTCAAATTGGTCTTAGTTCAACAGAATGGAACTCTGAGAATTTTGAGGTAGAAGAAAGTTATTTAGTTCAATCTTTGGCTACAGAAAGCTCTCCATCATCTGTTGCTTCTAGTAATGTAGATGTATCTTGCTCGTCAAACACATTGAGATCAAACCAGAAGGTTGTACCAATCCCAACTTCACTGACTAAGTGAACTTTACTTTGGTGTTTTTCTTCAATGATATTCCTGACAATTGATAGCCCTAATCCAGTACCTTCCAAAGTATGAACTCGGTTTTCTACTCGGAAAAAGCGGGCAAAAATAGCTTGTTGGTCTTCTGAGCCAATACCAATACCAGTGTCGGATATTTCGACTCGGACTTGATGTTGTCTGTTAGGGAAGTTTGGTTGGGCAGCTAATTTATAAGCACGTAGAGCCACTTTACCACCAGCTCTAGTAAATTTGAGGGCATTCCCAACTAAATTCGCTAATACTTGCAGCAATAAATCATAATTACCGAACACTGGAGGTAATTCGGGAGCGATATCTTGTATCAGTTCAATACCTTTATCTTTGGCATTTAGTTGATATGTACGTAGAGTTTGCTCAATTGCTTGGGCTAAGTCTATCCCTTGTAAACTATAACTACGTCCAGATTCTAGTTTGGACAAGTCCAAAACATCATTAACTAAGCGTGTTAAGCGATCGGTTTCATGGTTAACTGTTTCTAAAAATTCTCGTCTTTCTTCTATACCTAAATCTTCTCCGTATTCATGTAATGTTTCGATAAAAGATTTGATATTAAACAGAGGGGTACGGAGTTCGTGGGAAACGTTACTGATAAATTGACTTTTGGCTTCGTTGAGTTCTACCTCGCGGGTAATATCTTGTACGGTAATGGCGATGCCTTTGATACTTTCTCTTTGTAAGTTCAAGACTGTAGTTAGAAGAATGCGAATAGCTTTATTTCTCGGCTCGTTGAGGAGGATGCGGAATTCTGCACTGTCACATTCTCCCGATGCCATTTCGTATAAGGGGCGAGTAATTTCTGTTTGGACTGCGGATGGTAAATGATGGAGAACATTTTTACCGACTATGTCAGATGTATTTTCCCAGCCAAAAAGTTTACTGGCGGTGGGGTTAACCAAAATCACCTGCATATTATTGTCAATCAATACCGCTCCATCGGCAATGGTAGACACTAGGGTTTCCAGTTTTGCTTTTTCGGCAGTTAATTCTTCGATATTTTGCTCTTCATAGCTTTCTAAACGCTCTGCCATTTCATTAAAGCTGAAAATTAATTCTCCTAATTCTCCGCCTAAGGGTAAGTCAATACGCTGTTTAAAATTGCCACTGGCAATTTGTTTGACTCCTCCCAATAGTTCTTTGATGGGTTTGGTAATAGTTAAAGCATTAATGACTCCTCCTAAAATTACCATTACCCAAATGGAGATGAAAACTGCGATGGTCACATCACGGGTAAAATTAGAGGAAATGACGGCTGTGGGGTTGGGATTAATACCAATTGCCAACACACCAAAATATTTTTGATTAACTACCAGGGGAACAAACACATCAGTTACTATGCCACCAGGACTCATGTGTTGACGCACCATAGGTTTACCCCCATGGGAGGCATAGTTAGCTGGTAGTTTAATTCGCCTTTCAATGGTTAGAGAGGTTTCCACTTCTGGATTGAGGAAAGGAATACCAAAAAATATTTTCCCTGTTTCATCGGCATAGAGCATGTAGCGGACGCTGGAGGTACTGCTGTAGAAGCGTCGAGAAAATTGAGCGACTTCAGTCAGATTATTCTCAGCAACCAGAGGTGTGACATTGGCAGCAAGGAGTAGTCCTAAATCGCTACCAAAGCGGGTATCGTTGAGGCGGGCATCCTGTTGAATGGTGTTTACCGCCCAAAAGGTCAAACCACTCATGACCAAAGATACTACTAATGTGGCGGCAGCTAAAAGTTTGGTCTGGAGAGTGAACTCAGACCACCAATTAGCGATCGCTTGTCGGATGGTTTTACAAATAGCCAGCATTTTAAAAAAGTTGTTAGTGGTTTTTGAGCAAAAATAAACCCCAACAACTAAAAAATTAACAGCAAATTCGACAAATGGGAAAGGAGTTGGAGTAAGGAAGAAGGAAAGAAGGAAGGAGGAAAGGAGTGAAAGAGGAAAGGAGTGAAAGAGGAAAGGAGTGAAAGAGGAAAGGAGTGAAAGAGGAAAGGAGTGAAAGAGGAAAGGAGTGAAAGAGGAAAGGAGTGAAGGAGGGAAGGAAGGAAAGAGGGAAAGAGTGAAGGA
>NZ_FYBH01000096.1 GCF_900185595.1 Calothrix rhizosoleniae SC01 | reverse complement strand
CAGTCATAACGGCGTTTTCTCCATGCCTCTGCCAGATTTGCACAAACAGAACGAGATGAACGACGAATTTGATCAGTTAAAGAATAACGTTCTTCAACAGGAAACTTTTTAGATAATTCAAAAATTTTCATGGCTACATCAAATGCCATTTTATACACTTCCAAGTCTTCATGACTTTTTATTGGTTCCTTTTCCATTCCACCACCTCCTCCTTTACTTAGAAATCATTCCCCCTGCCCCCTGCCCCCTGCTCCCTGCTCCCTGCTCCCTGCCCTCTTCCCCCTGCTCCCTACCCCCTGCTCCCTGCCTCTTCCCCCTCCTACCTTCTTCACCCTATGATGAATAACGCGGTGATTAAAAATATATTACGAAAAAATGGAAATATTGCCAGAAAATTTGCAAACTTTGCAAGGAAAAGTAGCAATTGTGACTGGTGCTTCCAGGGGCATCGGTAGAGCGATCGCAGGGGAACTGGCTAAATTAGGGGCAAATGTTGTTGTTAACTATGCTAGCTCTAGTCAAGCGGCAGAGGAGCTAGTGACAGAAATTACCTCTGCTGGGGGAAATGCTATTGCACTACAAGCAGATGTATCCCAAGGTGATCAGGTAGACTCATTATTTAAAACTGCGATCGATAAGTTTAAGCGTATTGATATTTTGGTAAATAATGCAGGTATTACCCGCGATACATTGCTATTAAGGATGAAGCCAGAAGATTGGCAAGCGGTAATTAACCTTAATCTCACAGGTGTATTTTTATGTACCCGTGCAGCCAGTAAAATTATGCTCAAACAGCGTTCAGGGCGCATAGTTAATATTGCCTCTGTTGCTGGACAAATGGGTAATCCTGGACAAGCGAACTACAGTGCGGCGAAAGCAGGGGTGATTGGTTTTACCAAAACAGTAGCCAAAGAATTGGCTCCCCGTGGCATTACAGTTAACGCCGTTGCTCCTGGTTTTATCGCCACCGACATGACAGAAGATATCAAATCAGAAGAGATTCTCCAGTTTATTCCCCTTGGTCGTTATGGACAACCGGAAGAGGTTGCTGGGATGGTACGTTTCCTAGCCGCAGATACTGCTGCTGCTTATATTACCGGGCAAGTCTTCAACGTTGATGGCGGTATGGTTATGGCGTGAGGGAGTGTGGGAGTGTGGGAGTGGAGGAGTGAGGGAGTGAGAGAGTGATGGAGTGGGAGGGTGAGGGAGTGAGGGAGTGATGGAGTGAGGGTTGGTAGTTGATAGTTAAGGGTTGATGGTTGAGGGTTGGGAGTTAAGATTTTTTATCTTTCCCTCCTTCCCTCCTTCCCTCCTTCCCTCTTTCCCTACTCCCTACTCCCTACTCCCTACTCCCTACTCCTTCATAGCTCGCATTCTCTGCCAAACAGTAAAACTTAAAAGCAGAATAATACTAGTAGTAGTGGCAAATATCACAGCCAGACTCATACCTTGAAACCTCATTGCTACTACATTACAAGCCAATGTAATTACCCATAAAGTCAAGGCTGCACGGCGCTGAGATAAACCCCAAGCCAAAAGACGATGATGTAAATGGTCTTTACCAGGAGTACTCATGGGATTTTTACCTGCCAATAGTCTCCTGATAATTACTTGTGTAGTATCTAGCACAGGTAATAGCAGGAATAAAACAGGAGGTACTAAAGCCACAAGGGTTGAAACTTGTAGTTGTCCTAAAATTGTGGTTGCAGCTAGTACATAACCAAAAAAGTAGGCTCCAGCATCACCCATAATGATATGGGAAGGATGGAAGTTATGACGGAGAAAGCCTAAAGAACCACCACCAAGAGCCCCTAATACTAAAGTTGCAGCTGCACGGTTGGGAAATTGAGCTGAAACTGCCAGTAAACTCATGGCAGTAATAAAACTAACTCCACCCACTAAACCATCCATACCATCCATTAAATTAATGGCATTGGTAATTCCCACCACCCACAATATTGTGAATAAAATGGACAGCACGGAGTCAACAGGAGTACCAAATGCAACTTCTAACCTGATATCATTACCTACTAACAACAATGCTGTGAGTACTTGTACCAGCAAGCGCACAGAGGGAGGTAAACCAAATTGGTCGTCAATAAAGCCGACTAAAACTAAGATTGATCCTCCTAATAGTACGGTTAGAACTTGTGCCAATACATTTTGTAGTTCAATCGGTCGCAATAAACTAGCTAGAACCAATGCTGCTACAACCCCGGCATAAATTGCCAAACCACCCGCATTAGGTAATGGTTCTTGGTTAAGACGGCGAGCATTGGGTTGATCTGCCCAACCAACCCGCAGAGCAAATTTTCTGACTGCGGGGATCAAACGCCAGGTAACTACCCAAGCTAATAGAAAAGTAAATACCACTGCTAGCCAGCCGGAACCGCCAGGGCTAGCAATACCAATTGCCTTCAGGGAGTTGTATATATTCATCTCCCAATCTAAGTACTAATAAAAATTTTCAACATCAGCATCATAGTGTATATTAATAAATTTTTTCTGATCTATCTGTGATTTCACTGTTTAATATAGTTAGCACTCTTTGCCTCTGAGTGCTAAATTGTCTAATGGAAGTGATCGAGAAGTAAAACATGGCGAAAATAGTTTCCTTTGATGAAAATTCACGGCGGTCATTAGAACGAGGTATTAACTCCCTGGCAGATGCGGTGAAAATCACTCTGGGACCTAAAGGGCGTAACGTTCTCTTAGAAAAGAAATTTGGTATGCCCCAAATTGTCAATGATGGTATCACCGTTGCTAAAGAAATTGAACTAGAAGATCCTTTAGAAAATACAGGCGCTAAATTAATCCAAGAAGTTGCCTCTAAAACAAAGGAAGTTGCTGGAGATGGTACCACTACAGCTACTGTTTTAGCTCAAGCAATGATTAAAGAAGGGCTAAAAAATGTAGCTGCGGGAACAAATCCTGTGTCTGCTAGACTTGGAATTGAAAAGACTGTTGAAAAACTAGTTACAGAAATTGCTGCGATCGCTAAACCAGTAGAAGGAGATGCAATCGCTCAGGTAGCTACGGTTTCCGCCGGTAATGACGAGGAAGTAGGTGCCATGATTTCTGAAGCCATGGCAAAGGTGACTAAAGATGGTGTAATCACCGTTGAGGAATCCAAATCCCTGAGTACAGAACTAGAAGTTGTGGAAGGGATGCAAATCGATCGCGGTTATATCTCTCCTTATTTCATTACCAATAATGAACGGATGACGGTGGAGTTAGAAAATGCCCGCATCCTAATTACAGATAAGAAAATCGGCAATATTCAAGAATTAGTAGGCATTCTGGAGAAAGTTGCTAAAGCTGGTCAACCTTTACTCATAATTGCTGAAGATATCGAAGGTGAGGCTCTGGCTACTTTGGTAGTTAACAAAGCCAGAGGTGTATTGTCTGTATGTGCCATTAAAGCTCCTGGATTTGGGGAACGCCGTAAAGCCATGTTGCAAGATATTGCAATTTTGACTGGCGGACAAATGATTTCTGAAGAAATTGGTTTAAATTTGGATACCGCTTCTTTAGAAATGCTGGGAACTGCCCGCAAAATCGAAATTGATAAAGAGAATACCACCATCGTTGCTGCTGGCGAGCATACAAGTGATGTCCAAAAGCGCATCGAACAGATTCGTAAGCAGTTAGAAGTAACTGATTCCGATTATGATAAGGAAAAACTGCAAGAACGCATTGCCAAGTTGGCTGGTGGTGTGGCAGTAATTAAAGTTGGTGCGGCAACAGAAACTGAGTTAAAAGACCGTAAGCTGCGGATTGAAGATGCTCTGAACGCCACCAAAGCGGCTGTGGAAGAAGGAATTGTTCCTGGTGGTGGTACAACCTTAATTCACTTAATTAGCAAGGTGAATGAAGTTAGAAACAGCCTCCCAGAAGAAGAACAAATTGGGGCGGATATAGTGGCGCGATCGCTAGATACGCCTTTGCGTCAAATGGCTGATAATGCTGGCTATGAGGGTTCTGTTGTTGTCAATCAAGTACGCAATACAGAATTTAACATTGGCTACAACGCCATTACAGGGGAATACGAAGATATGATTGCTGCTGGTATTATTGACCCAGCAAAAGTAGTTCGTTCTGCCTTACAAAATGCTGCTTCTATTGCTGCTATGGTATTAACTACCGAAGCGATAGTAGCAGAGATGCCCGAGAAAGAACCTGCTGGTGGTGCCCCTGACATGGGCGGCATGGGCGGCATGGGCGGCATGGGCGGCATGGGTGGCATGGGCGGCATGGGCATGGGTATGCCTGGTATGGGTATGATGTAAGCCCTCACCCTGATGTAAATATTTTGATAGATATTTTGACTGCAGTTTGCCTTAAATTATAGGTAAGCTGCTTTTTTATGTCAGAAGGTAGTCCCGATGAAAAAAGTTATGTATTATTTTATTTCATATATAGGAATCGTACTTGCTTGAATCTTGCTACGTATATTGGGAAATAAAACTTTGTATGGCAAGCTTCTAGGTAATTTGGTTTTTCAGAAATCAAATATGAGTCCTATCAGTGCCATATAAGTATTTTATTGGTCTTGAAAAATGCTTCTAAATAATCGTTATAAATTTATTCGCAAAATTGGTGAGGGTGGATTCGGTGAGACTTTCCTCTCAGAAGATACTCAAATGCCTTCTCACCGCTATTGTGTAATTAAACGACTTAGACCAATTGAAGACAATCCTCAAGTTCATCATTTAGTACAACAACGTTTTCAACGTGAAGCAGCTATTCTAGAAGAACTAGGTAACGGTAGCCCTCAAATACCTTACTTATATGCTTACTTTTCAGATAATGGTCAATTTTATTTAGTTCAAGAGTATATTGAAGGGCATACTTGTACAGAAAAGATACAAAAAAATGGATTAATGACTGAGGTAGCAGTCAAAGAAATTTTAATCAGTCTTCTGTATGTTCTGGATTATATTCATAGCAAAGGCATAGTTCATCGAGATATAAAACCAGATAATATTATTATTCGTAATGATGATGGAAAGCCTGTATTGATTGATTTTGGAGCTATTAAAGAAACTGTAGGAAATAATTTGTTAACCACATCTGGTAATTTGACTAATTCAATTGTTATTGGTACACCAGGTTTCATGGCACCCGAACAATCAATTGGACGTCCAATTTTTTCCAGTGACTTATATAGTTTAGGATTAACTGCTGTTTATTTGCTAACAGGCAAACAACCACAAGAATTAACTGACACCACAACGACTAATTTTGTATGGCGACAATATAGACCTGATTTAAGCAGCAAATTTGCATCAGTCTTAGATAAAGCAATTCAGTTTGAACGTCAAGAACGTTTTACAACAACTCAAGAGATGCTTGCGGCTTTGCAAAATCAAATTATTTCTCTGCCAAAAAACAATCAAAAAGTAATACTTTTGAGTAGTGTAATTCTCGGTATGGTGGTGGGTGTACCTACTATCGTTTGGCTTGCCAATAGAGACAATGCAGAAGTAGCAATATCATCGCCGGATCCAGGAAATGTCAAAAAAGATACTAGGGCAACAGATCCAGACGCAGTACCAGTAGTGTCAGAAAATTCTCCTAGCCCATCTTCCTCATCAATTTCAGTATCGCCTACACCTACTACGAACACGACCATTAAATATTTTATTGGTGTTCAAATGGCAACATTAACACCTCAATTAAAGGAAAATTGGAGACAGAATACTGGTTGGAATATATCTTCAAATGAAGGAATTATGTTGGTACACATATATAATCCTTCACCAGCATCACAAGCTAAATTACGTGCAGGGGATGTTATTTTTGGTGTAAATGGTAAGTTTGTTAGTCAGGAAGAATCTTTCCAAGAAATAGTTCAAAATAGTCAGGGTCAGCAACTTGTATTACAAGTAGAACGCCAAGGACAGACTGGGCAAATAGTGGTGATACCTGCGCCCATACCTCGACTATCTCAGTAAGCGGATAACATATGATATGTCGCTAGATTTTTGATTATCATAAATCATCAAGGATAAAAAATTACTCTAAAACTCAATCACCCTATCATTTCATTACCCTATTGATGAAACTGTTGGGCATAAAATCCGGCATAGTGATGTTGTAAAGCTAATAATTCCTCGTGTGTTCCCGACTCTACGATTCTCCCCTCTTCTAATACCAAAATCCGATCGCATTTTCTAACTGTACTCAGACGGTGGGCAATAATAAATACGGTTCTCCCATACATTAATCTTTCTATGGCTTCCTGTACTAATGCTTCAGAATTAGAGTCTAAGGCTGATGTGGCTTCATCAAGAATCAAAATCCTGGGATTGAGCAGTACAGCACGGGCGATCGCAATTCTTTGTTTTTGTCCTCCAGATAGGTTTACCCCTCTTTCACCCACCCAGGTGTCATAACCGTCGGCAAGTTGAGTGATAAATTTATGGGCGTTGGCAATTTTCGCCGCTTCTTCTACAGCTTGCAAGTCGAATTCAGCTTGTCCAAAGGCGATATTTTGGGCAACTGTACCAGAAAACATGGTAGTTTCCTGGGGAACTATACCAATCTGTCGTCGCAGGCTGTGTAGGGTGACATCCCGAATATCAATACCATCGATGAGTATTTGACCGGCTCCTGGGTCGTAAAATCGGGGCAGAAGGTTGACAAACGTGGTTTTACCTGATCCGGAAGCTCCTACTAAAGCGATCGCTTCTCCAGGCATTGCCAATAAGCTAATATGGTTTAATACTGGCTCTCCAGACTCATAGGCAAAGGAAATGTGGCGATATTCTACTTTGCCATCTACGACGGGAAGAGGGGAAGCATTCGGCTTGTCTTCTACGGTGGGTTTAATTATCAATAATGCAAATACGCGATCGACTGATGCCTCCCCCTGTTTAAATTCGTTGTAGTTATTAGTAGTATGACCCACGGGATCGATGAGTAAAGCTGCACCAGTAAGATAGCTAAAGAATTTCTCTACTGTGAGATTACCTTGGGATATTTGCCAAGCACCCACGAATATTAAGATTAAAGCGCCCACCGCTTCCAAAAAACCAATGATCGGTATTTGAACGGCTTTCAATCTTTCGGTGTGATATTTAGCTTTAAAAGCCCGTTCTGCTTCTCGACTAAACCGAGAAATTTCGTAATTTTCCGCCGCAAAAGCTTGGATAATGCGAATACCACTAAAAACTTCCGTCAGAATTGCAGATAAATTAGATACTCTATTTTGACTTTTAATCGCAAATTTACGTAAGCGCTCCCCAAACCAAGCAATTAATACCCCCATCAATGGAGCAACAATTACCGTGGCTAATGTGAGTTGCCAATTGAGGTAAATCATGTAGATAGGAATTGCGATCAACTGCAATACACAGGGAATAAAGTCATGAAATAGTTTATGGATAACTTCCCCTACCCGATCAACATCTTCCGTCAGCCGATAAGATAAATCCCCAGCCTTAGTGGTTTGAAAATAGCTGAGATTGAGTTTTTGCAGGTGAGAGTAGACTTGCTTGCGGAGATTAAAAGCCACTCTTAGCGCCGCCTTCGCCATGTAAATATCTTGTATAGATTGGAAAAAACCCCTCACTAAAAATACTGCACCAAGGGTACCAGAAAGTTGGGCGATCGCTACTACATCACCTTGACTAAAGGGAGTGGATAATTGACCAGCGAAATTGATTAATGTGAGAGTCGCTAAGACGTATCCAATAATACCTAAAAAGCCTTTGAGTATATTTTGCCACTGGGGACGAATATAGGGGAGAAGATGCCAATAATTAGAGCGCGTTTTCAATCTGTCACATCCACAACAAGATTTTAATTTTACCTTGTTTGACGTTGTTCACTTGATGGTAGTTTCTGTTTTGGGAAATATAGCAGTTGCTATTATGTTTAGGACGTTTTTCAGTTGATAGTTGTTAGTTGATAGTTGATAGTTGTTAGTTGGTGGTTGGTGGTTGGTGGTTGGTGGTTGTTAGTTGTTAGTTGATGGTTGACAGTTTTTGAGTAGAACAATATTGTCTTAACCGATATGTCCATTGCTATAAATGAGGAGTTAGGAAGGAGGAAGTGTCCAATCTGCAATTACCAGTCCTGGTACTAGCCCAAAATCCTTTTGATTGCGCGTAATAACTGTAGCATTCAAAGATAATGCGATCGCAGCAATTCGCATATCCATTT